>NZ_JACARZ010000123.1:0-37469 GCF_013386315.1 Pseudomonas sp. P7779
GCTGCGCACTCCAGCGGGAGCAAGATCCCTCGCCACAGCAAGCTCCCTGCCACAGCAAACTCCCTCACCACAGCAAGCTCCCTCACCACAGCAAGCTCCCTGCCACAGCAAACTCCCTCACCACAGCAAGCCCCCTGCCACAGCAAGCTCCCTAGCCACAAAAAGCGCTCCAGCCGCAGGGCTATGCTGCACTCAACTGACCAGACTGCGCACCGCACTGATCTGTGGAATCTCCACCCGACGCATGTACACCCGCAGCGGTTCGGTGATGTTGATGCGATCGTCGATGTTCTGGTCCAGCAACAACTGGATCCGCTCGCGGGACAAGGTCATGGCCTGCCCGTCGACCGGCAGCCAGACAAACTCGGCGGTTGGGATGATGCCGTCATCGGCCACGTCCATGCCGAAGGAGTCTTCGCTGAAACGGACGATGTACTGGCCAGTCTTGCGGTTCAGGCCGACAAAACCCTGGAGTTGGTCGGCGGCCTGGCAGATAAGCTCGGAGGTGATGCGCATGGTAAACCTCACTGAAAAGTCCTACTTGGACTGGAAAGATGGTTTACACGCGTGGCAGGAAAATCTGCCCTCTGATGGGGCAATTCAAGGCAAGAGTACTGCATCGCACCGCACAAAAGTGCAGAAAAATGGCCGGTGAACACGTTAATGTCGGTTTGGTGATAGCGCCATTCGCAAGCAATTGTTAAAAAGGAGCCCTTCTCAAAGTTACCTCCACGAAAGGACTTCGCATATGCCTGTCACGTTTACCAAGAGTGCCCTGCTGCTGGCCCTGATGCTGGGCCTTGGCCACGCACAGGCGGCAAGCCCGATCAGCCCTACCGAATTGGCCACCAACGAAGGCATTCCGCACCCCGCCGTGATTGCCCACCGTGGCGCCTCCTTCGATGCACCGGAATCCACCGCCGCCGCCTACAAAGTCGCGCGCGACCTGGGTGCCGACTACCTGGAAATGGACCTGCAACGCAGCAAGGACGGCGTGCTATTCGCCCTGCATGACAACAACCTGCAACGCACCACCGACGTCGCCACCAAGTTCCCCGAGCGCAAGGACAGCCCGGCCAACGAATTCACCTGGGCCGAGCTTAAAACCCTGGACGCCGGCAGCTGGTTCAACGCCGCCTACCCGGATCGTGCCCGCCCGGGCTTCGTCGGCCTGAAAATCCTCAGCCTGGACGAAATCATCAAGATCGCCGAAGGCAATCCGCAGCACAAACCCGGCCTGTACATCGAAACCAAGGAGCCGAAGCAATTCCCGGGCATCGAGGCCGACCTGAAGAACAAGCTGCTGGATAAAGGCTGGTTGAGCTCCACCGGCTCCAACCAGGCCCAGAAAAACATCGGCGTCGGCCAGGGCAAGGGCCGCGTGGTGCTGCAAACCTTTGAGAAAGACAGCCTGAAAGAACTGCAAAAAGAGATGCCCAACACCCCGAAAATCCTGCTGTTGTGGGTAGGTGAAGGCAGCATCGAACCGAAATCCAAGGTGCCCTTCGCCGAGTCCGGCGAGCCGAGCAAAGCCGCCTACTACGCCAAGCAGGAGCCGAAGGACGCCGCCGAGTTCGAAAAATGGATCGACGAGGCCAAGAGCCTGGGCGCCATCGGTACCGGCCCTTCGGCACAACTGACCAACCTCGGCGACCAGAGCTACTCCGACCTGGTCAAACCCGAGATGAACCAGTTGACCCACGACAAGGGCTTGCTGGTGCACGTGTACACCGTGGATGAGCCGGTGGACTTCGACAAGGTCATGAAAGCCGGCGTCGATGGCATCTTCACCAACCGCGCTGCCGAACTGCTGAAGTACTACAAGCGCTGGCCATCCTCGAGTGTGGCCGACCTGCTGCAGGACAACGGTTACTGAGTGAGCCCCGAATGGTCAGGTCGCCTGTGGCTGGGGCCTGACTACGGGCTGATCCAGGGCACACCGGGGCGCACCGCGCCCCATGCACACTATGCCCATCAGCTGATGTTCTCCGCGGGCGGGCCGGTCACGGCCAGCCTCGATGGCCGTGCCACCACGGCCCATCGCCTGTTTATCCCGTCCAGAATGCCCCACGCCATCCTCCAAACCCATGGTGAGGTGTTGATGGTGTATGCCGAACCCGGCGCCTTTGACTTCGACTCTTTGCAGGCCGCCCTGGCCGACAGTGAACGGTCCCTGGAAGCACTCGAGCGCACGCTGCGCCAATTGCCGAGACGCGCACTGGAAGATGCCAGGGTGGAGCGCGCGCTGTCGGCGCTGGATCAGCAACTGAGTGGCAAGGTCTCGGCCCAAGCCCTGGCACAGGCGGCGCACGTTTCGTTAAGCCAGCTGGAACGTTTGTTCGCCAACCAACTGGGTTTGCCGGTACGTCGCCTGGTGTTGTGGCGGCGCTTGCGAGTGGCGCTGGGACTGGCGCTCGGCGGCAGCACCCTGACCGAGGCTGCCCATGGCGCCGGGTTCGCCGATTCGGCGCACTTTTCCCGGACCATGAAGCAACTATTTGGCGTCACGGCCGGGGCGTCGTTGCGCAACCTGCACGTACGAATCCTCGACTAGACCCGCGGGAACCGGCGGCTCCTTGCTCAATTGCACCGTCCTGAACGGATCGCGCAACTGCGCCACATACTCCCGCGGAAAATCCGGCCGGCTGCCAATCCCCAAGTCGCCCTGCCCCATTCGATAGTCATGGCTGTAAAACGCCGTGCCCAAGAGCCAATCCCACAGATTGAAAAACAAGCCGAAATTCACATCCCCAGCCCGGCCATATTTCATGTGATGAAAACGATGCACCGGCGCCCAGGCGAACACCCAGCGCAGCGGCCCCAGGCGCATGTCGACATTGGAATGCTGCAACAGCAGCTGCACGGCAATCGCCAGGGCCAGCAGCAGCGCCACCTCCGTGGGAATGCCCAGCAGGATCAACGGCGTCAACCCGGCCGTGGCTTCCAGCATCTGGTGCAACGGATGCTTCATCAAGCCATTGAAGCCATACAGCCGTTGCACGCTGTGGTGCACCGCGTGCAGGCGCCACAAGGCAGCGACTCGGTGGCTGGCGTAATGCATCAGGGTGATGCCCGCATCGGCAATGAAGATCGCCAGCAGCAATTGCGCCCAGAGCGGCCACGCCCGCGGCCATACACCGTCGACGGCCAACAGCGCGGTCAGCACCGGCAAGATCAACAAGCCCGCCGCATTGAGGCCCTCATTGACCAACGCGTGAATCAAGTCGCGACGACGATCACCCTGGTTGCGATTCCACTGCGGCTCATAGGGCAACCACCACTCGGCGATAAACGACACCGCCACCGCCAGAACAAATACCAGCCCCAGCCACTGCAGCGCATCCCTCTGCACCAGCCACAGCGCCCACCCGATAAACCCCGCCCAGAACAAGGGCGCATACACCCAGGCCATTAACTGTTTCATCTGTGCCTCCCGTAAGTGAGACGCCAGCATGAAACCCCGCACTCGCCGCCGATTGAACAAACGGCGCAATCTTAAGGGTGAGTTAAGTTGCGCTGGTTAACCTGATCCCACTTAAACAGCTCACCCCAAAGGATCACACCATGAAAAACCTGACCGCTCTGTTCGCTGCTGCCGCCTTGACCCTTACCGCCGGTTTGGCCCAGGCCGATGTTCGCCCGGACCAGATTCCGAGCCTGCTCAAGTCCGGTGCCGTGATGGATTTTGAAAAGCTCAACGCCAAGGCCGTGGCCCAGCACAAAGGCGCCACCATCGTTGACACCGAACTGGAAGACAAAGCCGGCCGCCTGGTCTACGAGACCGAACTGCGTGACACCAGCAACGTGAAGTGGGACGTGAAGCTGGATGCCAAGACCGGCGAAGTCCTGGAAAACAAGCAAGACACTTGAGTTGAACCGCAAAAACGCCGCGCCGCCTTCGGGCCGCGCGGCTTTTTTATGCGCGCTCGTCGCCCAGAAGAGCAATTAGTCTAATTAGCGTGAACGAATTTGTACCTTACGCCGCCAAGCTCGCTAGAATCCCAACCATCAGCCAAGGCACAACGCCAGCAGCATCAGGACCGGAACCGTTCGCCATGGGGCAAAAAGCCGTCGACATTGCCACCATTGGCAGAATCAGCGCCGTCCCGGCGATTCTCCAGGTAGTCAGCGAGATGACCGGCTTGCGTTTTGCGGCCGTGGCCCGGGTCACCGACGATTCCTGGACCGCCTGCGCCGTGCGCGACCAACTGGACTTTGGCCTGCCCGTGGGTGGCGAGCTGGACCTGACCACCACCCTGTGCCACGAAATACGCGACTCCCACGTCTCGATCGTGATCGACAAAGCCAGCGAAGACCCGCTGTACCGCGACCACCACACGCCGCGCATCTACCACTTTGAAAGCTACATCTCGGTGCCGGTGTTCCGCACCGACGGGCGTTTCTTCGGCACCATCTGTGCCCTGGACCCGAACCCGGCGCAACTGCGCAGCAGCACCATCCAGTCGACCATGGAGTCGTTTGCCCGGGTGCTGTCGCTGCAGATCGAAGCCGAAGAAAGCCTCCAGCAGACCGAGGCCGACCTGCAGCAGGAGCGGGAAACCGCCGAACTGCGCGAACAATTCATCGCCGTGCTCGGCCACGACCTGCGCAACCCGCTGTTCGCCATCAACGTCGGCGCCGAACGCCTGCTGCGCAAACACCCGGACCCGGCCACCGACACCCTGGTGCGGCACATGCTGGCCAGCGGCCGCCGCGCCTCGCAACTGGTGGAGGACGTACTGGACTTTGCCCGCGGGCGAATGGGCAGCGGCATCCCGGTCAACATCAGTGAATGCACTGGGCTTGAAGACACTTTGCAGCATGTGGTGGAAGAGGTGCAGCACGTCCATCCAAAGCGGCTGATTCACGCCCGCATCGGCAATCTCAAGGGTGTGAAAGGCGACCGCGAGCGGCTGGCGCAACTGCTCTCCAACCTGGTGGCCAACGCCATCAGCCACGGCAGTCCCGAAGGGCCGGTTGAGGTCAGTGCGCAGGTCAACGCCGGCACGTTTGAGTTAACGGTGAAAAACCTTGGGCTGATCAGTGAGCAAGCCATGCCGCTGCTGTTCCAGCCCTACTCCCGACCGACGGGCGCCCTGCCCCAGGCCGGGTTGGGCCTGGGGTTGTACATCGTCAAGCAGATTGCCGACGCCCATGGCGGGCGGCTGGAAGTGTCTTCCAGCGAGCAGGACGGCACGGTGTTCAGCTTCAGTTTGCCCGCGGGCGATTGACGGCCACCTCAAACCGTCACAAAAGCGTCAAATTCAGTTGCCATGATGCGCTCAAGTGAACCTGTGAAATTTCCTACAGGCACTTTCCCTGCGAGCCTCCATGAACCACAGCATCGACCACAGCCACCAGGACTCCGACCTGTTTGGCTTGCTCTACGGTTTTCGTTTCCGCCCCGGTGAAAAGGGCGAACAGATTGATTCAGCCACTGCCCTTGCGGCCTTGCAGCAACCCGGTGACCCCGACGAATTCCTCTGGCTGCATTTGAACCTGGCCCACGCCGCCTGTGAGCGCTGGATGCAGGCGCACCTGAACCTGCCGGAAGAATTCTTCGAAGCCTTGCACGAAGGCTCACGCTCCACCCGCATCGAACACGTGGACTCGGCCTTGCTGGCGGTGGTCAACGACGTGGTCTTCAACTTCAGCAGCATGGTGTCTTCAGACATTTCCACCCTATGGGTGTGCGCCCGCAGTCGGCTGCTGATCAGCGCGCGCCTGCAACCGCTGCATTCGGTGGACAAGCTGCGCTCGTCGGTTAAGGCCGGTGAACACTTTCGCTCGCCGCTGGAACTGTTGGTGCATTTGCTGCGGGACCAGGGCGAGGTGCTGACACAGATCGTGCGCAAGACCAGCCTCAGCGTCGACCAGATCGAGGACCAGTTGCTGTCGTCACGCCTGTCCACCAACCGCGCCGAACTGGGTGCCGCGCGCCGGGTGCTGGTGCGCCTGCAACGGCTGCTGGCGCTGGAGCCCGGCTCGTTGCTGCGGCTGCTCAATCGTCCGCCCCAGTGGCTGCAGAAGGAAGACGTGAAAGAGCTGCGCAAATCCACCGAGGAGTTTGCGCTGATCATCAATGACCTGATGGCGTTGGGTGAGCGCATCAAGCTGCTGCAGGAAGAGATCGCCGCCAACCTCAACGAACAGAGCAACCGCACGTTGTTCACCCTGACCGTGGTCACGGTGCTGGCGTTGCCGATCAACATCATTGCCGGTTTTTTTGGCATGAACGTTGGTGGTGTGCCGCTTTCTACAGACCCTGAAGGCTTCTGGATTCTGGTGGCGCTGGTGGCAACGTTCACGTTGATTGCCGGGCGCTGGGCGTTTCGCAAGCGCAAGGATTATTGAATTTGAAATGCGATCAATGTGGGAGCTGGCTTGCCTGCGATAGCGGTGGTGACTGATACACCGCTATCGCAGGCAAGCCAGCTCCCACATTTTATCGGCGGTGTTTTATAGACCGGCGGCAACTTCAATTCCCTAAACACTGATTTACCGCAGCATCTCTGTAACATTCTGCAACGATCATGACGGATATCCTCCCTCAACACTGGATGTTCCGGCATGGCAACCCCTTCGCTGACCGCCTCCACCGCCTCCGTCACCAACGATCCCAAACCGCGCCTGGACAAAAAACCGGGCCTGGTGACGGTGATCATTTTCTTCGCCGTACTCGCCATGGGCCTGTTGTTCACCGCCTACAGCCTGATGCACGACATGCACGAGCTGGGCACGGTGGTCACCACCTGGACGCCGTTCCTGCTGCTGGGCGTGGCGCTGTTGATCGCCCTGGGCTTCGAGTTCGTCAACGGCTTCCACGACACCGCCAACGCGGTGGCCACGGTGATTTACACCAACTCATTGCCACCGCATTTCGCGGTGGTGTGGTCGGGCTTTTTCAACTTCCTCGGCGTGCTGCTATCCAGCGGCGCGGTGGCGTTCGGCATCATCGCCCTGCTGCCGGTAGAGCTGATTTTGCAGGTCGGCTCCTCCGCCGGCTTTGCGATGATCTTCGCGCTGTTGATCGCCGCGATCCTGTGGAACCTCGGCACCTGGTGGCTGGGGTTGCCGGCGTCGTCGTCCCACACCTTGATCGGCTCGATCATCGGCGTGGGCGTGGCCAACGCACTGATGCATGGCCGCGACGGCACCAGCGGTGTGGACTGGGGCCAGGCGATCAAGATCGGTTATGCGTTGCTGCTGTCGCCGCTGATCGGCTTCGCCTTCGCCGCCCTGCTGTTGCTGGCGCTGCGGGCCTTCGTGAAAAATCGCTCGCTGTACAAAGCGCCAAAAGGCGATACCCCGCCGCCTTGGTGGATTCGCGGCATGCTGATCGCCACCTGCACCGGCGTGTCGTTCGCCCATGGTTCCAACGATGGCCAGAAGGGCATGGGCCTGATCATGTTGATCCTGGTGGGCACCCTGCCGATGGCCTACGCGTTGAACCGCACCATGCCGGCCGGTGAGTCGTTGCAGTTTGCCGCGGTGGCCGAAGTCACCCAGGCAGCCCTGGTAAAAGCGGCGCCGCAACTGGCTCCCGCCGACTCTCGCGGCACCTTGTCGACCTACGTACGCACCAAGGAAGCCACCCCGGAACTGGTGCCCGCCCTGGCCGCCATCACCGGGCATATCGGTGAGGAAGTGAAGAGCTACGGCTCCCTGGCCGCCGTACCGGCCGAGGCCGTGGGCAACGTGCGTAACGACATGTACCTGACCAGCGAAACCATCCGCCTGATGGACAAGGGCAAGGTCGGCAACTTCGATGCCGACACCCAGAACAAGCTGCAACTGTTCAAGCAACAGATCGACAACGCCACACGATTTATCCCGCTGTGGGTCAAGATCGCCGTGGCCATCGCCCTCGGGCTCGGCACCATGGTCGGCTGGAAACGTATCGTGGTGACCGTGGGCGAGAAGATCGGCAAGACCCACCTGACCTACGCCCAGGGCGCATCCGCCGAGATGGTGGCAATGCTGACCATCGGCGCGGCAGACATGTATGGCTTGCCGGTGTCCACCACCCATGTGTTGTCGTCGGGTGTGGCCGGGACCATGGTGGCGAACGGCGGTGGCTTGCAGATGAAGACCATCCGCAACTTGCTGATGGCCTGGGTGCTGACGTTACCGGCGGCGATTCTGTTGTCGGGCAGCCTGTACTGGCTATTCACCCAATTGTTCTGACACAACCCGATAAAAATGTGGGAGCGGGCTTGCTCGCGAATGCGGTGGCTCAGTCACAGACTTATTGACTGACACTCCGCTTTCGCGAGCAAGCCCGCTCCCACATTGGGTTCAGTGGTGAGTTCAGGTGCTAAACAACCCACCCATCAGCTTCAACCGCTTCTTGTACACCCGCCGCGCCTCCAACGCTTCCTCCAGCGTCACCGCCACAAACCCCGCCCGCTGGTTCGGTTGCATCTGCCCGATCAGATCCAGGTCGGCACTGATCACCGTGCCAATCATCGCGTAGCCCCCGCCCGACACCGCGTCCCGGTGCAGCACGATCGGCTCCAGGCCCGCCGGCACCTGGATCGAACCGATGGGGTAGCAACTGTCGACGATGTTCGACGGATCGGACCCGGCGCCAAACGGTTGTTCCCGTGGCTGAAAGCTCAAGGCATTGCCGCCCTTGAAGCGATAGCCGATGCGGTCGGCCTCCGACCCCACCGTCCAGGGCTCGGCAAAAAAGCTGCTTTTGGCGGCGGGCGTCAGTCGCTCGTAATACAGCCCCGGCACCACCCGCAGGGTCACGTCCCCACCCACCGATTGGCGCAACGCCATGGGCAAACTGTTCCCAGCCCGGCCTTTGCCGCTGGCTTCGCCCACGGGCAGTTCATCACCCTCCACCAGACGCCGCCCGTGAAACCCGCCCAACGCACCCAGGGTGTAAGTGGACCGGCTGCCCAATACCAGCGGCACGTCAATACCACCAGCCACCGCGAGGTAAGTCCGTGCGCCGGCCTTGGGAAATTCAAAGCGCAGCACTTGCCCGGCCCGCACTTCAAACGCGGTGTCCTGATGCACCACCACGCCGTCCAGGCGCGGCGACATCAGCGCCCCGCACAACGCCACCAGGGCATCCTGCTGAAACTCCAGCTCCGGCCCGATCAACGTGCATTCCAGCCCGGCAGCGCCGATGGGGTTGCCCACCAGGTGGTTGGCCGCGCTCAACGCGTATTGGTCCAGGGCGCCGGATGGCGGGATGCCGAGGTGGTAATAACCTTCGCGGCCAAGATCCTGCACGGAGGTGGCGAGGCCGGCTTTGAGTACCTTGATCATGCCAGCGCCTCCTGCAGGGTTTTCGGGTAACCGATGGGGTCGGCGAGAAAGGCGTCGAGGGAAAACTCCACCGGGCGGATGCGCAGGTCGAAGCGCCCTGCGTCCACTTCTGCCACGGCCAGGTCATAGGCGTCGCGGTCCATGGGTTTGAACTGCACGATGTCGCCGGGGCGGAAGAACACCATGTGCTCTTTCAGGTAAGCCAACTGCTGTTGCGGGTCGTAGATCGGCGCCGGGGTGACGCCGAACATCTGGTAGCCACCGGCGCCGCGTACCGAATAGATACAGCCGAAGCAGCCGCCGTGGCCGAGGGTCAATTTCGGCGTGTCGGTGCGTGGGCGCAGGTACTTGGGCACCT
This sequence comes from Pseudomonas sp. P7779, assembly GCF_013386315.1. Lineage (NCBI taxonomy): Bacteria > Pseudomonadati > Pseudomonadota > Gammaproteobacteria > Pseudomonadales > Pseudomonadaceae > Pseudomonas > Pseudomonas sp. P7779. The sequence goes on from NZ_JACARZ010000123.1 coordinate 9,644, forward strand.
GCAACTGCCGCTCGCGTTCCACCATCTGGAACATGAACGGCAAGCCCGCCACAAACCCCACCATCGAGACAAACCACGGCGCGCCACTGTGGGCCGCGATAAACGCGTCCACATCCGCCAGGCCGTTGATCCGCGCTGCGTATTCCAGGTCGGTACCGGTCGGGTCCTGATGACGGTCGCGAAAGCGCATCAGGGTTTCATGGGTCCAGGGGTCGTTGTACAGCACCGGGATTTCGATGATGCGGGTGTGCAAGGTGCGTTCGGCCACGGCCTGGGCTTCGGCGCTTTGTACCGCGTCGAGCAGCACGTGGGGCGCGATGCGGTCCGGGTCGAAACGAATCTGGAACGAGGCATTTGCCAGGCAGACGTCCAGCACACCGTCCAGGGCCAGGCGCTCCACCGCACGGGTGACGGCCATGCCCTTGAAGAAAGCCTCCAGGGACATGCTCTCACTGACCTCGGCAAACAGGTGTTCATCACCGCCAAAGCTGTAGCGGATCGGGGAAGATTCAGCCATGTCTTTTCCTCTTGGAATCATTGTAGAAAGGCAGGCAAAAAATCAATCAGACCCGGTGTCTGGGCACCGGTGTCGGTCAGCGGGGGGTGCGTACTTCGATGCCCGCCTGATCCAGCGCTTCACGGGTGGCTTCCACCAGTTCAAGGGCGCCGGGGGTGTCGCTGTGCAGGCAAACGGAATCGAATTCGATAAACAGGTCTTCGCCTTCAATCGTGCGCACCAGGCCGGTCTGGCAGGCACGCAGGACACGCGCCGCAACCGTCGCCGGATCCAGCGCCCGCACATTGCGGGTAAACACGATGGAGCCGGTGAGATCGTACTCACGGTCGGCATAAAACTCCCGCACCACCGGCTGGCCGAGTTCCTTGGCGATACGCCAGATCACCGAATTCGGCATGCAATACAGCAGCAGCGTGGGCTCCAGCCGTTGCAGGTTTTCCACGAGCAACCGCGCCGCTTCTTCATCCCGCGCCAGGTGCATATACAGCGCGCCGTGGGGCTTGATGTGTTGCAGCGTGAGGCCCTGCACCCGGGCGATTTCCCGCAGGGCGCCGAGTTGATAGAGCATGTCGTCCACCAGCTCCTGGGCCGGAGCGTTGATATGGCGTCGGCCGAAACCTACGAGGTCGCGAAAACCCGGGTGCGCGCCAATCGCCACGCCCAACTGCTTGGCGCGTTCGACGGTACGGCGCATGGTGCCCGGGTCGCCGGCGTGAAAGCCGGTGGCGATGTTGGCCGAGCTGATGTAGGCCATCAGTTCGCTGTCGACGCCGTCGCCGATGGTCCAGGGGCCGAAGCCTTCGCCCATGTCCGAATTGAAATCCACTGCCTGCATCGGGGTCGCTCCGTTGAAGTTCTTGCGATGGAAATTAGGCTGCCCCTTGACCCCTTGGGAAGATCTATTATCAGATGGCCCATCTTCTGAAAATCAGATACCCGATACTGATCGTTCCCACGCTCCGCGTGGGAATGCCGCCCTGGACGCTCTGCGTCCGCCCTTGAAATCGTGACGCGGAGCGTCACAGGATGCGTTCCCACGCAGAGCGTGGGAACGAGCGGAGAAACCAATGTCCCTGACCCTGCGCCAAATCCGCTACTTCGTCGCCACCGCCGAAATCGGCCAGATCTCCCAGGCGGCGATTCACCTGAACATCTCCCAATCGGCGGTGACCACCGCGATCAAGGAGCTGGAAGCGATGCTCGGCGCGCAGCTATTCGTGCGCTCGGCCCAGGGCATGAGCCTGACCGACGCCGGGCGGCATTTCCTCAACCGGGCGTATGTGATTGTGCGCAGCGTCGACGATGCCCTGAACAGCCCGCTGCCGGACTACCGCGCCAGCGGCGTATTGCGGGTGGCCGCCAGCTACACCGTGCTCGGTTACTTCCTGCCGCACCACTTGCAGCGCATGGAACACTGGCACCCGGACGTGACCATCGAGGTCTTCGAACAGGAACGCCAGGCCATCGAACACGGCCTGCTTAACGGCCAGTTCGATATGGCCGTGGTGCTCACCGCCAACCTCACCCACGCGGATATCGTCTCGGAAATCCTCTTCAACTCCGAACGCCGCCTGTGGCTGCCCAGCCATCACCCGTTGTGCGAACGCCCCGCCGTGAGCCTCGCCGATGTGGCCAGGGAGCCGTACATTTTCCTCACCGTCGACGAAGCCGAACAAAGCGCCATGCGCTACTGGGAACAGGCCGGGCAAACCCCCAAGGTGCGGCTGCGCACCAGTTCGGTGGAGGCAGTGCGCAGCATGGTCGCCAACGGCAGCGGCGTGGCGATCTTGTCAGACCTGGTGCATCGCCCGTGGTCACTGGAAGGCAAACGCATCGAAACCGTGAGCGTCACCGACAAGGTCACGCCCATGAGCGTCGGCCTGGCCTGGCACCGCGAGCGCGATTTCACGCCGGCGATGCAGGCGTTTCGGGATTACTTCCATGATGCATTCCTGGCGCCGCAGCAGTTGTCTGCCCGGCGTTGAAAGCAGCCTGCAAGGTGGCGGCCAGCCAATCCATGAACACCCGCACCCGCAGCGGCAAATGCCGTTGGCCGGCGTACAGCAGGGACACGTCCAGTGCCGGCGCCGGATAGTCCGGCAGCACCGCCACCAACTCGCCGCTGGCCAGTTGATCGTGAATGCCCAGGGCGGGCACCTGGGTCAGGCCAAAGCCACCGATGCACGCCGCCCGGTAAGCGTCGGTGCTGTTGACCGTGACGCGCCCGGCCATGGGAATCCGCTGCACCTTGTTGCCTTGTACGTATTCAAACCCTGGAGAACGTGAGCCCAGCGGGCGTACGTAATGCACCAGTTGATGGTGAGCCAAATCAGCGAGCGTCCTGGGTACGCCGTGGCGTTTCAGGTACGCAGCACTGGCGCAGTTGATCATCGGCATGCTGCACAACAAGCGGGCTACCACCGACTGGTCCGGCTGCGCACCGACGCGCAAGACGCAGTCGAAACCTTCCGCCAGCAAATCAACCTGGCGGTCGGTGCTGCTGATTTCCAGTTCGATCAGCGGGTGCAGGTCCATGAACTCGGGCAGGCGCGGCAGGATCAATTCCCGGGCCATGACATTGGGCATGTCCACCCGAATGCGCCCCGCCAGCTGCGCTTCATCCTGGCGAAACAAGCCTTCCAGCTCTTCCATGTGCGACAGCAAATCCTTGCTGCGCTCATACAGCACGCGCCCGTCCTGGGTCGCCTGGACCTTGCGCGTGGTGCGCTGCAACAGGCGCGCGCCCAGCAACTCTTCCAGCGCCTGCACATGCTCGGAAACCGTGGAGCGCGGCAAGCCCAGGCTCTCGCCCGCCTGGGTGAAACTCGACAGTTCGGCAACGCGCACGAAGGTACGCAGCAACTCTAGTTTGTTCATGGGATTGTTCGCCTTATCCGGCCAGTGATTCCGGCATAGCTCTGTTTATCACGTTATGGCCGGACAAATACACTCAGTCCCACGAACCATCACACGCCCCGAGGACTTCACCATGACCCGTAAAATCGCACTCATCACCGGCGCCAGCCGCGGCCTGGGCAAAAGCGCTGCGCTGCACCTGGCGGCACAAGGCGTCGACATTATCGGTACCTACAACAGCGCGGCGGACGAAGCCCAGGCCGTGGTCGCCCAAGTCGAAGCGCTGGGCGGCAAGGCGGCCATGCTGCAACTGGACGTCAGCCAGAGTTCCACCTTCGAGGCGTTCACCGCCCAGGTCGGCTCGGTATTGAAGGACGTGTTCGGCCAGGCGCACTTCAACTTCCTGATCAACAACGCCGGGATCGGCGCCCACGCCAGCTTCGCCGACACCACCGAAGCACAGTTCGACCAACTGGTGGCGATCCACTTCAAGGGCCCGTTTTTCCTGACCCAGAAACTGCTGCCGCTGATCAGCGATGGTGGCCGCATCATCAATATCTCCAGCGGCCTGGCGCGCTTCAGCCTGCCGGGTTATTCGGCCTATGCCTCGATGAAAGGCGCGGTGGAAGTGCTGACCCGCTACCAGGCCAAGGAACTGGGTGCCCGTGGCATCACCGTGAACACCCTGGCCCCCGGCGCGATTGCCACCGACTTCAGCGGCGGCGTGGTGCGCGACAATCCGGACGTGAACGCGATGGTCGCCAACAACACCGCCCTCGGTCGCGCGGGCTTGCCGGATGACATTGGCGGAGCGATTTCCACCCTGCTGGCCGACGGCAGCAACTGGATCACCGGGCAACGGGTCGAGGCCTCGGGCGGGATGTTTCTGTAACGCGCTCGGATTCTCCGCTAGCATCAATGCTTTCGGATACCTGACAGGCAATCACCCATGAGTTTTGATCCAGGACTGGCCGGTGGCATGGGCGTACTGGCCGCCGTGGTCGACAGCGGCAGTTTCGCCCGCGCCGCCGACAGCCTGGAGATGACGCCTTCGGGGGTCAGCCGGGCCATTTCGCGGCTGGAAAAACGCCTGGGAATCCGCCTGTTCGACCGCACCACCCGCTCGGTGCAATTGACCGACGAGGGCCGGCGTTTCTACCAGGAAATCGCCCCGCTGCTGGCCGGCCTGGAAGCAGCCGCCAGCTCGGCGGCCGACAGCGCCCTGACGGTTCGCGGGCGGTTGCGGGTGAACATCGACCCGTACTTTTCGCGGCTGGTGCTGGGGCCGGTGCTGGGTGAATTCATGAGTCAGTACCCGCAATTGCAGTTGGACCTGCACACACGGGATCAACTCGGGGACCTGGTGGCGGATGGCTTTGATTTGGCCATCCGTTTTGGCATTCCGCAATCGTCCTCGCTGATCGCCCGCAAGCTGATGGAAGTGCGGGTGCTGACGTTGGCCTCGCCAGCTTATCTCGAGCGGCATGGTCGCCCTTCACACCCCAAGGACCTGGAAGACGGCCAGCACGTGTGCATCGACTTTCGCGACTCCCAGACTGGCCGGCCGTTTGGCTGGGAATTCCACCGGCCGGGCGAGCAGGTCAACATCGCCACCAGCGGGCGGCTGGTGGTCAACGACGCAGGGACCCTGTACAGCGTGTGCGAACACGGCCATGCAGTGGCGCAAATGCTCGACCTTGGGCTGGCACCGGCGCTGGAATCCGGCGCGTTGATCGAGTTGTTTCCCGACTGGCCCGACGAGCGTTTCCCGTTGTATGCCTTCTACCCGTCGCGGCATTTGCCGGCGGCCAAGGTGCGGGCATTCCTCGATTTTGTGGCCGCCCTACAACCCCTGTAGGAGCTGGCTTGCCGGCGATGACGTATCCAAAATCGCCATCGCCGGCAAGCCGGACTCCTACGCGGTGCGCATCCGTTTCTGCATAATCCGCTCCCGCGCGGCGTCATACGCCCAGTGATACACATAGGTGTACGGCAGGAAAAACAGCAACACGCCGATGTCGAGGATAAACGCCTGCATCAGGCTGATGTTCAGCCACCAGGCAATCAACGGCACACAGATCGCCACCAGCCCGCCTTCAAACATCAACGCATGCAGCACGCGGGTCCACACCCCGCCGGACAGTTGCAGGCGCGCCTTGAGACGGTCGAACAGGCCGTTGAAAATCACGTTCCAGGCCAGTGCCATAAGGCTGATGGCCAAGGTCACGACGCCCATCTCCAGGGCCGGTTTATCCATGATCCACGCCAGCAGCGGTGTACAGATCAACAAGGCCAATCCTTCAAAACCAATGGCCTGCCAAACGCGTTCAGTAATCGACTTGGTGGGTGTCATGACCCGTTCTCCGTGAGTGACGATGGTTGCCATCATTACCCTTTGAATCGATACTTCATAACCAGTAACCATCGATCAAGGCGATAGTCATGGCATCCCACGAAGTGCTTCAGGCGTTTGTGCAGGCGGCGACCCACGGTTCGTTTTCAGCGGCGGCGCGCAAGTTGGGCAAGAGCCAGTCCACCGTCAGCGCGGCGGTGGCCAGCCTGGAGATTGACCTGGATGTGGTGCTGTTTGATCGCAGCAGCCGCAAGCCGACGCTGACCCCGGCCGGGCATGTGCTGCTGCAACGCGCCGAGCAGGTGTTGGAAGCCAGCAGCCGCCTGGAGTTGGCGGCCAGTCAGTTATCCCAGGGATTGGAGCCGAAGCTGAGTATCGCGATGTCCGATACGTACAGTCGGACCGTTTCGAAACCGCCCTCAGTGCCTTCGAGCAGCGCTACCCGGACTTGGAGCTGGAATGCCTGATCGCCGAATGCGAGGACTTGATCGCCCTGGTGCAAAGTGGCCGGGCGCAGATTGCGTTTATCGAGATGCAGGAGGTTTACCCGCCGGACCTCACCAGCACCACCGTGGAAGAGCGCACGGAAATCGCGCTGTTTGTCTCACCCAGACATCCGCTGGCGAACCTTGCGGACATCGACCAGCAAACCCTGGAACAACACCGCGAACTGCGCCTGGCGAGCATCATCAACCCGAATGAAACCCGCGGCCTGGGCCGAGTGTGGTCAGCGCCCAGTTACCTGATGCTGATGGAAATGGCGCAGCTGGGTTTTGGCTGGGCACCGCTGCCGCGCTGGCTGGTGGAGCGGTTTGGCGGCGACCACCTGTGTGAAATCAAGGCCCGGGGCTGGCCGCGCTCGGTGGCGGTGGACGCGTTGTGGTCACGCCAGCATCCGCCCGGCCCGGCCGGCAGTTGGCTGCTGGGCAAGATGCTGGAATAACGGCGGAACACACTATTCGCAACAATGAAGATCAAATGTGGGAGCTGGCTTGCCTGCGATAGCGGTGTGTCAGTCACCACCGTTATCGCAGGCAAGTCAGCTCCTACATTGAATTTGCGGTGAATTCAAAGGCGCCGTCAGGCGGCTTCAATCTGCGGCGGGCGGTTGTTCTGGAAATACTCATGCAAGGCCCGCAACGCCGGCAACTCCAGGGCCTGGGCGGCAAAGCACAAGCCCACCCGGCGCGTCGGTGCCGGCAGGTGCCAGGGGCGAATCACCACCCCGGCCCGCTCCGTCGCCAGCGACTGCGGCAACATCGCCACGCCGACACCGGCCGCCACCATGTGCAATGCCTGGGTCAACGAACCGGCATGCCCGGCCACCGCCTGGGGCGAGCGGCCGTACAAGGCCATCAGCCGTTGGTGGGAATCATGCTGCGGGCAGGTGATCCAGTCTTCGATCGGCGCCCAGGCCTGCTCCTTGCCGCCCGCCGCCATCGGGTGCGCAATCGGCAGTGCCATCACGTAGGACTCTTCCCAAAGCGGCAGGAACAATTCGTCCTCGCAGCACATTTCCTCTACCGCCAGGCGCCCTTCTCCTTCGCAGCCTTCCTGCAAGGTCAGCAGCAAACCCGGCAGGCCCTGGTGCGCCATGCGCAGGAAAGTTTCGATCTGGCTGTCGGCAATATCGCCTTCCACACCCAGTTCCAGGGCGATGCGGTTTTCGCGCCCGCGAAACAAGCGGCTCAATGCGTCGGCCTCGGCCACCATGCGCCGGGCTTGCGGGTACAGCACCCGCGCCTCGTCACTGACCTCAACCCCACGAGGCTGGCGCAGAAACAGCGCCACGCCCAGCTCTTCTTCCAGTTGCTTGATGGTCACCGACAACGTCGGCTGGCTGATGAACAGGCACTGGGCGGCGGCGGTGATATTGCGTTCCTCGAATACCGCGAGAAACGCCTTGAGATGACGCACATCCATAGTTAATACCGATGACAGACAGAGGAATAAGGCATTTTTCAGCCAGCCGAGGGCTAAATATACTGCGCTCCACGTTCAGTTATTTGTTTTTCTTATTTCAGGAGTTCCACCATGAGCAAGCCATTGATCATCATTACCGGCGCCAGTTCGGGCATTGGCGAAGCGACTGCGCGCTTGCTGTCGGCCGCCGGCCACCCGCTGTTGCTGCTGGCCCGCCGCATCGACCGGCTGAATGCGCTGGAGTTGCCGAACACCTTGTGTCGCGGTGTCGACATCACCGATCGCGCTGCGCTGGTGGCGGCGGTGAAGGAAGCTGAAGCGCAATTCGGCCCGGCCGATGCACTCATCAACAATGCCGGCGTGATGCTGCTGGGCGCGGTCAGCGAACAGGACCCGGCACAGTGGGAGCAGATGCTCGACGTCAACGTAAAGGGCCTGCTGAACGGCATCCATGCGGTGGCCGGCAGCATGGTCGAGCGCAAGGGTGGCACCATCATCAACGTCAGCTCGGTAGCCGGGCGCAAGACCTTCCCCAACCACGTCGCCTATGTAGGCACCAAGTTCGCCGTGCATGGAATTTCGGAAAACCTGCGGGAAGAAATGTCGCCGCACAATGTGCGTGTGATCACCATTGCGCCGGGCGCGGTGGAAACCGAATTGCTGAGCCACACCACCGACGAAGCCATCAAGACCGGCTACCAGGCGTGGAAACAGGACATGGGCGGCACCGTGCTGAGCGCCGATGATGTGGCTTCGGCGATTGCCTATGCCTACCAGCAGCCGCAGCATGTGTGCATTCGCGAGATCGTGTTGGCGGCGACGCGTCAGCAGCCGTAACTCATTCATCAAGATAACATCGAACAAATGTGGGAGCGGGCTTGCTCGCGAATGCGGTGTGTCAGTCAACATTTCAGTGACTGATCCACCGCATTCGCGAGCAAGCCCGCTCCCACATTTGGATCTCCGGCGCCTGCACTATTTGAGTTCGGCCAATCGCCGCTCGATAAAGCGCTTTTCGGGCACTTGCTGGGTCAATGCCAGCGCCCGTTCAAACGCTCGCCGCGCGTCCTCCACTCGCCCCAATCGCCGACAAAACTCGCCACGCGCCGAGTACGCCAGGTGATAGTCCACCAACTCCCCCCGCGCCAGAATGCCGTCCACCAATTGCAAACCGGCCTGCGCCCCATCGCGCATCGCAACGGCCACCGCGCGATTTAGCTCGATCACCGGCGATGGCATCGCTCCAAGCAACACGTCATACAGCCCGACGATCTGCGGCCAATCAGTCTCATCGGCGCTCACGGCTTCAGCGTGTACCGCCGCAATCGCTGCCTGCAGGCTGTAGGGCCCGAAGCGGCGTGTGGTCAGGGATTTCTCCACCAGGGCGCATCCTTCAGCAATCAACGACGCATCCCACAGCGAACGCTCCTGCTCATCCAGCAGCACCAATTCGCCGCCCGCCGAGGTGCGTGCCGGGCGCCGGGACTCGTGGAGCAACATCAGCGCCAGCAAGCCCATCACTTCCGGTTCCGGCAACAACTCCATCAGCAAACGGCCCAGGCGAATCGCTTCGCGGGTCAGGTCTTCACGGGTCAGGTCGGCGCCCATGGACGCCGAATAGCCTTCGTTGAACACCAGGTAAATCACCCGCAGCACACTGTCCAGGCGCTCGGGCAACTCCGCCAGGGATGGCACCTGATAGGGGATTTTCGCTTCGCGGATCTTGCCCTTGGCCCGCACGATGCGCTGGGCGATGCTAGTGGGCGTGGCGAGAAACGCCCGGGCGATTTCCTCGGTGGTGAGGTCGCAGATCTCACGCAAGGTCAGCGCCGCCTGGGCATCCGCCGCCAGCGCCGGGTGGCAGCAGGTGAAGATCAGGCGCAGGCGGTCGTCTTCCACGTCTTCAACGCTCCAGTCTGCCGCTTCCAGCGCATCGGCTTGCGCCTGCAACAACGGGGTAAAACGCGCCTGGCGACGTAAACGGTCGATGGCCTTGAAGCGCCCGGTCGAGACCAGCCAGGCCCGGGGGTTATCCGGCACACCGTCCTGCCCCCAGCGCTCGACTGCGACGAAGAACGCCTCGTGCAAGGCTTCTTCAGCCAGGTCGAAATCGCCAAGCAAGCGAATCAGGGTCGCCAGGATGCGCCGCGATTCGCTGCGATAAACCGCTTCAACCCGGGCCTGCACCGTCAATCGCGCAGGCCTTCGGTCACCAGCGTCACCAGCCGGTCGAGGCTCTGCCCCCAGCCTTCGTGAAAGCCCATGGCTTCGTGGGCCTGCTTGGTCTCGGCGCTCCAGTGCATGGCGCGGGCGGTGTACAGGGTCTTGCCGTCGACATCTTCAAAGGTGACTTCGGCGGTCATGAATGGCTGGCCCGAAGGGATCCAGCCGGGGGTGAAGGCGTCGGTAAACACCAGCCGACTGGGGGCGGTAATCTCCAGGAATACGCCCTGGGTCGGGTATTCGCTGCCGTCCGGCGCGCGCATCAGCGTGCGAAATTGCCCACCCACCCAAAGGTCCATTTCGCACTCGGGAGTGGTCATGCCGTGTGGGCCCCACCACTGCTGCAACAAGGCCGGCTCGGTCCAGGCGCGAAACACGCGGCTGCGAGGGGCATCAATCAAGCGACTGATGGACAGTTCAAATTCGGCGGGTTTGGGTTGAATGCTCATGGGAAACCTCCTGGGTTTTATTGTTGTGATCAGAGATTCAATTCACGCACGGGGCGCACTTCCACACTGCCGACCCGGGCGGCCGGTATGCCGCCGGCCACCTGGATCGCTTCATTCAGGTCCTTGGCCTCGATCAGGTAAAACCCGGCGAGCTGCTCCTTGGTTTCAGCAAACGGTCCGTCGGTGATCGACAGCTTGCCGTTGCGCATGCGCACGGTGGTGGCGGTGCTCACCGACTCCAGCGGCTCGGCGGCGAGCATGCGCCCGCTGGCCTGCACGGACTGGCCATAGGCGAAACATTCCGGGTCCTTGGGGCTGTCGGGCGAATCGTGCAGCACCTGTTCGTTGCTATAGATCAGGCAGAGGTATTTCATGGGATTCTCCGTTTTCGGACAACTGACTATAGTTCGCGGCGCTCAAGGTTTCAGGTCGAACAGACCGGCGCCGGTTTCCATGTCGAACGGTGCCGACCAATGTTCATGCACCACTTTCCACTCGCCGCCAACGCGCTGGTAGCCGGCGCTGACGCGCATCCAGCAGGTCTTGAGTACGCCGTCGGGCCCGGTGCCGCCACAGTGCGCGAGCCAGTGGGCAAAGGCGCTGTTATCGCCGGCGACGATACGCATCTCATGGAAGTCAAAGACCCCAGGGCCCGGGCAGAACTCCATGCACGCCTTCCAGTGCGCCTGATAGGCGGCCTTGCCCTTGAACTGCAGGGCGCTAACGGCGTCGAACGCGACGATATCGTCTGCGTAAAAGCTGACTATTTTCTCGACATCCTTGGCGGTGACCGCCTGTTTCCATTGTTCGATCAAGCTGCTGATTGCGGTGCTCATGGCGATACTCCTTACGGGAAAAATCACGGAAGACACCCTTAGTCGACTGAGCCCCGGGCCAATCGACAGTCCCGCAAAAAATAATTGCGACTACCGCAAACCCGCTAGAATCCGCGCTTCTTTGTAGGATTTCGGATGCTACGCCGATGGAAACCCGCCTCGTCGCCTATCAGACGTTGACTGCCCTGCAACAACAGCAACTCAACGCCCTGGAAGTGCATCCCGAACAACTGGGTTTTTCCGGCGATATCTACTGTGCGCTGAACACCCTGCTGGTCAATCCGAATCCCGGCGTGGCAGGCTTTGCGTTACTCGCCGACGGCATTCCCGTGGCCTTCCTGCTGCTCAAACGCCCACCCTGCCTGCCCCATTGGGCGGATGAACACAGCGCCACGCTGCATGCGTTGCAAGTCGATCGCCATCAGCAAGGCCTGGGGTTTGGCAAAGCCTGCCTGCAAGCCCTCCCCGCCGCCGCGCGCCTGGTTTGGCCGCAGATCAAGGCGCTGGAGCTGTCGGTGGACACGGACAATGTGGCGGCGATGGGGCTGTATTTGCAGCAGGGCTGGGTGGACAGCGGGGAGGCGTATAAGGGGCGGATTGGGTATGAGCGCCGGTTGGCGTGGGTGTTTTAAACAATAAGGAGCTGGTGAAGATGCTAACAACCCTGGAACAACTCGAAACCCTCTACGGCCTCCCCCACGAGCGGGCCGTGCGCAAGGAAATCCCGTTTCTCAACGAGGATTACCAGGCCATGGTCCGCGCGTCACCCTTGGTGGTGGTGAGTTCATCCGGCCCGGACGGCATCGACGGTTCGCCCCGTGGCGACGTGCCAGGTTTTGTACGAATTATCGACGAGCGCACGTTGGCGATTCCGGATCGGCCGGGGAATAACCGCCTCGACACCCTGCGCAATCTGGTGGTGGACCCGCGCATAGCGTTGCTGTTCATCATCCCGGGCATTGGCGAGACGTTGCGGGTCAATGGCCGGGCGCAGATTTCCATCGAGCCTGAGTTGCTGGAGAGCTTTGCGGTAAATGGCAAAGCGGCCCGTTCGGTGATTCTGGTGCAGGTAGAGGCGGCGTATTTCCATTGCTCCAAAGCCTTTGTGCGCTCCGATTGCTGGAACCCGGAAAAGCACTTGGATCGCTCGGCACTGCCCTCCGCCGGGGCGTTTCACAAGCGCTTGAATGATGGGGCGTTCGACGCCGAAGCCTATGACCGCGAGATGCCGGAGCGGGTCAAGGCCACGCTGTATTGAGAGGCCATTGCAGGAGCGAACGTGCTCGCTCCTGCCGGTGGCGCGGTCAGGCGGATTCGGCGTTGATCGGGATCCAGATTTCCACGGAGCCCGTGCCTTTACCCACATCGAAATCGGCGCTGTAGCGCTCAAAATCAGCCCCGACCACCTTGTACCCGGAGGCCGGCAGCCATTCGAACATGATGCGTTCATAGGTCTGCGCCAGCGCCTGCACCGGGCCAAAATGCGGGAACACGGCATAGCGATGGGCCGGGATTTCAATCGACTGGAAGTTGCTCGGTACATCGCCCTTGGCCGGTACTTCAACGCCGGCCAGGTAGTCAAATTCATCGTGTTTGGCGTTGTAGCACACGCCATAGGTCACGCCGCCGACGCGTTTCTTGATCTCTTTGAAGCAGCTGTCGAACAGCTCCCACAACTTGGGAATATCGCCAATCGTGGCCTTTGAATAACGCCCTTGCACACCCGCGATCACCAGGGCCTTGCCCTCTTCCATGCGCGGCTGTAACGGCAGTTTTGTCTGTTGATCCATCTGAACAGTCTCCTTCTTATGAGGGAACAAACCCGCGTCGAGTATAGGGGCATATCCCCGTTGCACTCCAAGCAGAAATTTTTCCTGCTGCATCTGGACAATTGGCCATCACCGACCGTATTGTCTGCCCCGCAGGCCACCGCAGTGGCCGACGTCGCTCGGACGGTTCCGGGCGCTTACGTATTTCGAGGCAACAATGGCCGAACCCCGTTCGCCGCGCCGCTTTGCGCGCATAGATCGACTCCCCCCTTACGTGTTCAATATCACTGCCGAGCTGAAGATGGCTGCGCGTCGGCGCGGCGAAGACATCATCGACTTGAGCATGGGTAACCCTGACGGCGCCACTCCACCGCACATCGTGGAAAAAATGGTCACCGTCGCCCAACGCGAAGACACCCACGGCTACTCCACTTCCAAAGGCATTCCGCGGCTGCGCCGGGCGATTTCGCGCTGGTACAAAGACCGCTACGAAGTGGACATCGACCCGGAAACCGAAGCCATCGTGACCATCGGTTCCAAGGAAGGCCTGGCGCACTTGATGCTGGCCACCCTGGACCAGGGCGACACGGTGCTGGTGCCCAACCCCAGCTACCCGATTCACATCTACGGTGCCGTGATTGCCGGCGCCCAGGTGCGTTCGGTGCCGCTGATTCCGGGGGTGGACTTCTTCGCTGAACTGGAACGTGCGATTCGTGGCTCGATCCCCAAGCCGAAGATGATGATCCTCGGCTTCCCGTCCAACCCCACCGCACAGTGCGTGGAACTGGACTTCTTCGAACGGGTGATCGCCCTGGCCAAGCAGTACGACGTGCTGGTGGTGCATGATTTGGCCTACGCCGACATCGTCTACGACGGCTGGAAAGCTCCGTCGATCATGCAAGTGCCGGGCGCCAAGGACATCGCGGTGGAGTTTTTCACCCTGTCCAAGAGCTACAACATGGCCGGCTGGCGCATTGGTTTCATGGTGGGCAACCCGGAACTGGTCAACGCCCTGGCGCGGATCAAGAGCTACCACGACTACGGCACGTTCACCCCGCTGCAAGTGGCGGCGATTGCGGCGCTGGAAGGCGATCAGCAGTGCGTGAGAGACATTGCCGAGCAGTACCGTCAGCGCCGTAACGTGCTGGTGAAAGGTCTGCATGAGCTGGGCTGGATGGTCGAGAACCCGAAGGCGTCGATGTACGTCTGGGCGAAGATTCCCGAGGCGTACGCCGCAATGGGTTCGCTGGAGTTTGCCAAGAAGCTGCTGCTTGAGGCGAAGGTGTGTGTGTCGCCTGGGATTGGCTTTGGTGAGTATGGTGACGACCACGTGCGCTTTGCACTGATCGAAAACCAGGACCGGATTCGCCAGGCGGTGCGGGGCATCCGGGCGATGTTCCGGGCGGATGGGCTGGTCAAGAAAGCTGACGCCTGACCCGATCCAACTGCAGGAATGATCGTTCCCACGCTCTGCGTGGGAATGCCGCCTTGGACGCTCTGCGTCCGCTTGTGACGCGGAGCGTCACAGGATGCGTTCCCACGCGGAGCGTGGGAACGATCACTTACCGCCTAGACCACCAGCGACAGCAACATGATAAAGCCCAACGCCACCACCGACAGGATGGTCTCCATCGCCGTCCAGGTCTTGAACGTCTCGGCCACGGTCATATTGAAGTACTGCTTCACCAGCCAGAACCCCGCATCGTTGACGTGAGACAGCACCAGCGAGCCCGCCCCCGTCGCCAATACCAGCAACTCGCGGTTCACCCCCGGAATCATCCCTACCACCGGCACTACAATGCCGGCACCGGTAATGGTCGCCACCGTCGCAGAACCGGTAGCCACACGAATCACCGCCGCCACCAGCCAGGCCAGCAGGATCGGGTTGATCTGCGCGGTCACCGCCATATGGCCGATCACATCACCTACGCCGCTGGTCACCAGCATCTGCTTGAAACCACCACCGGCACCGATGATCAGGATGATCGCTGCAGTCGGCGCCAGGCTGGCGTCGAGCAGCTTGAGGATTTGCTTGGAGCCGATGCCCTGGCGATGGCCAAAGGTGTACAGCGACAACAGCAAGGCCAGCAGCAAGGCGGTGATCGGGTGACCGATCATGTCCATCCAGTTGCGGATCACGTGGCCGTCCGGCAGGGCGACGTCGGCGAAGGTTTTCAGCAGCATCAGGAACACCGGCAACAGCACGGTGATCAGGGTGATGCTGAAACTCGGCAGGGTCTTGGATTCCGGTTGCTCACTGGCCAGTTGGTCCACCAGTTCCTGGGACGGGTTGCCCGGAATGTACTTGGCGATAAACGAACCGTAGAGCGGGCCGGCGATGATCGCTGTAGGCAGCGCGACGATCAGGCCGTAGAGAATGGTCTTGCCGATGTCGGCACCGAACACGCCGATCGCCAGCAGCGGGCCCGGGTGCGGTGGCACCAGGCCGTGTACCGCCGACAGGCCGGCCAGCAGCGGAATGCCGATCTTGATCAGCGACACACCGGTACGGCGCGCGACGATAAACACCAGCGGGATCAGCAACACAAAACCGATCTCGAAGAACAGCGGAATGCCCACCAGGAACGCGGCGAACATCATTGCCCACTGCACCTTCTCCTTGCCGAAGGCCCGCACCAGGGTTTGCGCGATCTGATCGGCACCGCCGGAATCGGCCATCATCTTGCCGAGCATCGTACCCAGCGCGAGGATAATCCCGACAAAGCCGAGCACCCCGCCGAAGCCGTCCTGGAAGGCCTTGATGATCTTGTCCACGGGCATGCCCGAGGTCAGGCCGAGAAAGCCTGCCGCGATGATCAGGGCAATGAACGGGTGGACTTTGAACCGGGTGATCAACACGATCAGGCCGATGATGGTCACCACTGCATCGAGCAGCAGATAGGTATCGTGGGACAAGCCAAACATGGGGGTCTCTCCTGTTTGTTGTTGTTATTAAAGCCGGTAAAAAATTCAGTGCAGGCGGACAGCGCTATCTTGTCCGGCAAAAAATTATTTGTTTGGTTCAAAGCCGTGTTCGAGCCACCAGGCATTGGTTTGCTCGGCCAGTTCTTCAACGCTGTCTTCACTGGCGTTGAGGGCCAGGGTCAACGGCTCGCCCACCGGGGATTCCAGGGTGGCGAACTGGCTGTCTATAAGGCTGGCCGGCATGAAATGGCCGGGGCGATGGGATACACGGTCGGCGGCGACTTCGCGGGTCAGCTCCAGAAACACAAACCCCAGGCCCGGCGCGGCTTCGCGCAGGTGGTCGCGGTATTTCTTCTTCAGGGCCGAACAGGTGAGCACCGGATGCTCGCCGGCCTTGAGCGAGCGGCGCAGCTCATCGCACAGGATGTCGAGCCAGCCGGCGCGGTCTTCGTCGTTAAGGGGATGGCCGGCGCTCATCTTCTCGATGTTCGCGGCGGGGTGAAAGCTGTCGCCTTCGATGGCAGTGGCGCCGTTCAGCAGGCACAGGGCCTCGCTGACGCTGGACTTGCCACAGCCGGAAACACCCATGATCACGAGGGCAGTAACAGGTTGACTCATGAAACACCTCAAGACGCAGATAGCGCTACCTTTGCACGCTGTTAGGCTAGTGCAAAAACAGGCTTTTCCCGCGCCGTCTTGTCATTTTTATGGAGTGACGCGTGCATCTGCTCCAAAGGTTTGAACGGGAACAGGCATCCCGGCGTTCAAGGATTTGCAGGGTCTTGGAGACAGCGCTACCTTAGTGCCTCGATTTTTGTTTGGCAAGCCGCCTGATGACTCCCAAGAACGATAAAAATACCCGCACCACGGGCCGCCCTACCCTCAATGAAGTGGCCCGCCTGGCTGGCGTGAGCCCGATTACCGCCTCCCGGGCCTTGCGCGGCATCAGCACCGTGGCCACCGAACTGGTGGAAAAAGTGCAAAAAGCCGCCGCCGAACTGAGCTACGTGGTCAACCCGGCCGCCCGTGCCCTGGCATCTGCCCAGAGCCAGTCGGTGGTGGTGTTGGTGCCGTCGCT
This sequence comes from Pseudomonas sp. P7779, assembly GCF_013386315.1. Lineage (NCBI taxonomy): Bacteria > Pseudomonadati > Pseudomonadota > Gammaproteobacteria > Pseudomonadales > Pseudomonadaceae > Pseudomonas > Pseudomonas sp. P7779. The sequence continues at coordinate 26,573 of NZ_JACARZ010000123.1, forward strand.
GTCCAACCTGCTGTTTATCGAAACCCTGGAAGCCATCCACCAGGTGCTGCGGCCCAAGGGCTTTGAAGTGCTGATCGGCAACACCCACTATTCCCGCGACGAAGAAGAAGACCTGCTGCGCAACTACATGGCCTACCAGCCACGGGGTTTGCTGCTGACCGGGTTTGACCGTACGGAAAGTGCCCGGCGCATGGTGGAATCGAGCAATGTGCCGTGTGTGTACATGATGGACCTGGACCCGGGCGCCGGACTGAACTGCGTAGGATTCTCGCAGTTGAACGCCGGGGAAATAGCGGCGGCGCATTTGATCTCACGGGGGCGCAAGCGGTTGGCCTACATTGGCGCGCAATTGGACCAGCGGACTTTGCTGCGCGGCGAAGGCTTTCGCCGGGCGTTGCAGCAGGCGGGGTTGTACGACCCGGCGCTGGAAGTGCTGACGCCACGGCCATCGTCGCTGGGCCTGGGTGGTGAGCTGTTCCTGCAGTTGCTGGCCAGCCATCCGGATGTGGACGCGATCTTCTTTGGCAACGACGACCTGGCTCAAGGTGCGCTGCTGGAAGCGCTGCGCCATGGCATCAAGGTGCCGGAGCAGATCTCGGTGCTGGGCTTCAACGACCTGCCGTCTTCCTCGTTCATGGTGCCGCGTTTGAGCAGCATCAGCACCCCGCGCGAAGCCATTGGCCGGCGGGCGGCAGAGCATTTGTTGACGGTGATGGCGGGCAACAAGATCGCCCGGCCGGTGGTGGACATGGGGTTTGAGTTGAAGGTGCGCGAGAGTACCTAGGCGGTAGCTGTAGGAAGTGGCTGGTGTTGATGGCAGCGCCTTGCTCCGTTACCTACAGGTACGTCAGAATCCGCCGGCTTGTGCGCCTGGGTAGGGCTCTCTAAGGTTGCCCGGTCGCTGAATTTCTCAGTGATCGGGTTTAGTAGCCTGGACAGTCATACAGAATGAGCATGAGCTTCATCTATCAGACTTACGTGTCTGTGCTTGATGGTGGCTGTGCGCAGGGCGCCCTTGTGGCGCGCCGGATTTTTGTGTGACTTTGCCGGTCTACTAACCTGCGTGCAGCCGCCACCCTTTCGTTTAGTAGCGATCAGGTGATGGCCCAGATAGAGGTCACGCTTATGTTCAAAGTTACTCCCAATCCTCCTTCCTTATTCACCGTCAGCCCCGACGCCAGCAGCGAAAGCCTGATCGCCAACAGCTACGAGACGTTTTCCTCGGTCAGCACGTTATTGCTCGACCTGTCTGATGAACTCACCGGCAAAGACCGCGACACCGCATTGGCGATTCACCAGTTGAGTGAGTTGGGCGTATTGCTGATGGGCAAGCTGATGGACCAGGAATCACCACTGATCTAACAGACCGCACGCGGTCAAACTGTGGGAGCGGGCTTGCTCGCGAATGCGGTGTGTCAGCCGAGCTTTCCATCACTGATACACCGCATTCGCGAGCAAGCCCGCTCCCACATTTTTGATCCTGCCCACTTAACACCCTCGCCGTGCCTTCTGGCCCCTGCTAAATTGCCCCCTGCCTTCTCACCCTCGTCAGGAAAGCACCATGGGCCATTCGCTGAAAATCCTCGGTCGCACTTCTTCCATCAACGTGCGAAAAGTCCTGTGGACCTGCCAAGAACTGGATATCCCCTACGACCGCGAAGACTGGGGCATCGGCTTCGCCGCCACCCAGTCCCCCGAATTCCTGGCCCTGAACCCCAACGCCCAAGTCCCGGTGATCATCGACGACAACGGCGTGCTGTGGGAATCCAATACCATCTGCCGCTACCTCGTGGGCCTGCACCAACGCCACGATCTGTTGCCCACCGAGCCGGTCGCCCGTGCGAGGGTCGAGCAATGGATGGACTGGCAAGCCACCGAACTCAACCCGTCGTGGGGCTACGCCTTCCACGCTCTGGTACGCAAGAATCCGGACTACCAGGACCCGCAACGCATCAAAGCCGGGGTAAAAAGCTGGAACGACAAGATGGGCCTGCTTGAAGCGCAACTGATCAAAACCGGCGCCTACGTCGCCGGTAACAACTTCACACTCGCCGACATCCTCATCGGCCTGTCGGTGCACCGCTGGTGGATGACGCCCATGGAGCATCCGTCCTACCCGGCGGTCAGCGCCTACTACGAAACCCTCAGCCAACGCCCCGGCTTCAAAACCTTCGCCCTCGACGGCCACAACTAAAAACAAGGACTACCCAATGAACGGACTCAACGTACTACTCACCGGCGCCTGTGGCCGCATCGGCAAGACGTTTTTCGAAGCGTCGAAAGACCGCTACCGCTTCACCCTCACCGACCGCATCGAGCCGGATTTCGCCCTCGGCGAGCACCGTTTCATCCACGCCGACCTGAGCGACAAAACCGCCCTCGCCGCCCTGCTCGACGGGATTGACGTGATCGTGCACCTGTCGGGCATCCCCCACGCCAGCGCGACCTTCGACGAGTTGTTGCCCAACAATATCCTGGCCACCACCTACCTGTTCGAAGCCGCCGTGGCCGCAGGTGTGAAGCGCCTGGTGTTCGCCAGCAGCGCCCAGACCATCGAAGGCTACCCGGTAGACCGGCAGATCACGCCGGGCATGCCGGTACTGCCCGCCAACCTGTACGGCGTGAGCAAATGCTACGGCGAAGCCCTGTGCGGTTTTTACGCGGCCAAAACCCCGCTCTCCACCATCGCCCTGCGCATCGGTGCGTTTGAATTCCCCGAAACCCACGACCTGAACAACGCCCGCGACCTCAGCGCCTGGCTCAGCCCCCGCGACGCCGTGCAACTGCTACAACGCTCGGTGGAAACCATCGGGGTGAAACACCTGATCGCCCATGGCATTTCCAATAACCGTTTCAAACGCCTGGACCTCAGCGAAACAACCCGTGTGCTGGGTTACCAACCGGTGGATGATGCGTTCCAGGAATTCGAGATCCCGATCACTTACTGAGTCTTCTGCCCATGTCTTCACCCTCTCTTGCAGACGGTATCGACCCGATCCGCGCCGCGCACATCAGCGCGCGCATTGATCGGTTGCCCGCCGTCGCCACTGTCTGGCGCCTGGTGGCGCTGCTGTCGATTGGCGGCTTTTTCGAGCTGTATGACTTGTTCCAGACTGCCTATATCAGCCCCGGCCTGATCAGTGACGGAATTTTCCACACCGGCAGCCAGGGCGTATTCGGCTTCTCCGACCAGGCGGCCTTTGCCTCGGCGACCTTTCTCGGCCTGTTCCTCGGCGCCAGCCTGCTCAGCCCGATTGCCGACCGCTACGGGCGCCGGGCGATCTTCACCTTTGCGTTGATCTGGTACACCGTTGCCACCGTGTTGATGGGTATCCAGACCTCCGCCCTGGGCATCATCTGCATGCGCTTCCTGGTGGGCATTGGTTTGGGCATCGAACTGGTGACCATCGACGCCTACCTCTCGGAACTGGTGCCCAAGCGCATGCGCAGCTCGGCGTTTGCCTTTGCGTTTTTCATCCAGTTCCTGTCGGTGCCGGCGGTGGCGTTGATGTCGTGGTGGCTGGTACCCCAGGCACCGTTCGGGATTTCCGGCTGGCGCTGGGTAGTGGTGAGCAGTGCGGTATTTGCGCTGTTTATCTGGCAACTGCGCAAACGCCTGCCGGAATCGCCGCGCTGGCTCGCACAAAAAGGCCGTTTCGAGGAAGCCGGGCAGATCATGGACAGCCTCGAAGCGCGCTGCCGGAAAGACCACGGCAAGCCACTCGATGAGCCGGAACCGCAAGCCGTCAGCGTGCAGGGCCAAGGGCGCTTCGCCGATATCTGGCAACCGCCGTACCGGCGCCGGGCGTTGATGCTGATTGTGTTTCATGTGTTCCAGGCCATCGGCTTTTTCGGCTTCGGCAACTGGCTGCCGGCGCTGCTCTCGGGCCAGGGCGTGAGCGTCACTCACAGCCTGGGCTATGCCTTCATCATCACCCTCGCCTACCCGTTGGGGCCGCTGCTGTTTGTGAAGGTGGCGAACCGGTTTGAGAACAAATGGCAGATTGTCGGCTCGGCGCTCGGCGCGGTGATCTTCGGCAGTTTGTTCGCGCTGCAAACCACCGCCGTGGGCCTGGTGATCTGCGGGGTGATGATCACCTTCTGCAACGCCTGGCTGAGTTTCAGTTATCACTCCTACCAGAGCGAACTGTTCCCCACCAACATCCGCGCCCGGGCGGTGGGTTTCTGCTATTCGTTCAGCCGGTTGTCGACGGTGTTCAGCAGCCTGTTGATCGGCGTGATCCTCGAACACCTCGGCACGCCCGGCGTGTTGGCGTTTATCGCCAGCAGCATGTTGATCGTGATGATCACCATCAGTTGGTTCGGCCCGCGCACCCGCAACCTGGCGCTGGAGAACATTGCCCACTAGCGGCAAACAATGGCCGTCGGCACGCCAACGCTTGCCGACGGTAGCGGCCAAAAGCCCCGTAAACACGGGGCCATACCACTGGGCACGCTAATTGCTCCACCTGTGGCACCGCCCACATCCACAGGTGTCCTGATCATGCTGATCAACAACAACCCCCAGGCTCAGTCGACGATCCAACGCATCAAGCGCGCAGACATGGACCCGGCCAACGCCGCGGCCAGCGCGCTGTACAGCGGTGCTGCGCAAAACGTGCAACAGGGCACTACGACTGTATCGACCACGCAGGCAGCGGCCGACGCCACTGCCGACAACATCAATGCCGCCTTCGCCAAGACCCGTGTGCAGTTGCAAGCCACCACCGCAACCGCCTCGACCACCGATACGGCCAAGACTGACTCCACCACGTCGGCCCGCAGTGACTTCACCGACTACATGAAAAAAAGCCCGGCCGAGCGCATCCGCGAGCAACTGCTCAAGGAACAGGGTTTGACCGAGGATGATGTGAAGAACATGCCTCAGGACAAGCAGGATGCTATTTCCAAAGAAGTGGCAGAACGCCTGAAGGAGCAGCAGGCGCAGCAGGTAGCGGCGAAGACCGCTGACCCGCAGGCGCAGACGGTGAAAGAAACCCTGGCTGCGATCTAAGCCACACCACAAACCAAATGTGGGAGCGGGCTTGCTCGCGAATGCGGTGTGTCAGTCAATCCATGTGCTGACTGACACACCGCATTCGCGAGCAAGCCCGCTCCCACACAAGCTCATTCCACATTTGATCTGCGGTGTTACTGCAATTGCAGTGTCGAGTTGAACTGACTGATCGCATCCACCACATGCCGTGACCCTTCCTGAATCTCCAGGATCACCTGCCCCGCCTCATTCGCCAGCTCCACCCCAAGCCCCGTGCGGCTCAGGCTCGACTGCATGCTCGACACCGCGCTGATCGACAGGTCGTGGTTCTTGCGCACCACATCCACAATCTCGATCGTCGCCTGGCTGGTTCGCGCCGCCAAACTGCGCACCTCATCCGCCACCACCGCAAACCCGCGCCCATGCTCGCCCGCCCGGGCCGCTTCGATCGCCGCATTCAGCGCCAGCAGGTTGGTCTGGTCGGCGATGCCGCGGATGGTCTGGACGATGGTGCCGATGATGTCCGACTGCTTGCTCACTGCGTCGATGCTCACGGCCGCTTCGTTAAGGTCACGGGAAATTTCTTCGATGATCTGCACGGTCTGCTGCACCACTTCCGAACCCTTGCGGGCGCAGGCGTCGTTTTGCACCGAGGTGGCGTGAGCCGAGTCGGCAGCCGTGCGCAAGGTGGTGACCTGGTCGGTGATGTCGCTGGCGAACTTCACCACTTTGTACAAGCGCCCGTTGGCATCGAAGATCGGGTTGTAGGAGGCTTCCAGGAACAGCGTTTGGCCGAATTTGTCTTTGCGCTCAAACCGGTGGGAGTGATATTCGCCGCGATTGAGCGAGGCCCAGAATGCCTTGTAGGCCGGCGAATCGGTCTCACCGCGATGACAAAACAGACTGTGGTGCTGGCCGACGATTTCACTGAGGGAATACTTCACCGTCTTCAGGAAGTTGTCGTTGGCATTCAGGATCTGGCCTTGCGGGGTGAATTCAATGACCGCCATGGAGCGGCCGATGGCGTCGATCAGGCTCTGGTTTTCATGCTCGCGGTGAATCCGCGCCGAGATGTCCGAGGCCACCTTGATCACGCTCTGCACCTGGTTGTCGGCACCGATTACCGGCATGTAACTGGCCTCCAGCCACACTTCCTGGCCATGCTTGTTCAACCGCATGAAGGTGCCACTGAGGGGCTCGCCCCGCGCCAGGTCGCGCCAGAGTTTGGCGTAGGCATCGGTGTGGGTGTAGGCCTCTTCGCAGAAAATCCGGTGATGCTTGCCGCGAATTTCTTCGGCGCGGTAGCCCATGGTCTTGCAGAAATTTTCATTGGCATCCAGCACGATGCCGTCGCGATCAAACTCGATCATTGCCATGGAACGGCTGATGGCGGCCAATTTGGCTTTGGCTTCGGTAAGGGCGCAGGAGAAACGTTCGATTTCCAGCAGGTCGGATTTGTGTTGGCGGTTGAACATGTCAGATCACCCTTTATTTTCCCGACGCCCACGCGGGCGCATTCCATTCACGGTTTGAATCTTGATCGAAGACCTTTATGGGGAAACCTATCCGAAACGCTTTATATGCCGAGCGTCATCAACGGTTCTGGGTGAGCATAGACAGGCGTTGGCGCTATGCAAGGCCACTAGTCAGCCAGCATTTGCAACAAAGCATTAACCACTGCGGAGGGCGGTTGGTGGCGTGATGTCACCAACGCAAACTCGCGATGCACCGGCTCCGCCAGGGGCATGATGCGCAAGCCTTGGCGCTGGGCCGGCAGGGTCATCTCGGGCACCAGCGTCACTCCCACGCCTTCACGCACCAGGCTGAAAGCGCTGTTCCATTCGCGCACTTCCACCCGCACCTCGCGCAGCACCAGGCCGGCTTCCTGCGCCAGGCTGCGGGCGTTGACGGTGCAGCCGCCGGTGGCAAGCACGAACGGTTGCTCCACCAACTCTTCCAGCGTGACCGTTGCCTGCGCCGGGCGCCGGGAAAACCCGTGGGCCATCGGCAGCACCGCCACCCAGTTATCGCGCCCCAGCACGGCGGCATTGCGCTCGGACGGCGGGTTGAGCACCACGCCCAGGTCGATCAGATTCGCGTCGAGCAAGGTGTTCACTTCATCGTCGGTCACTTCCAGGGCCGTGACCTCGATGCCGGGGTAAAGCTGGTTGAACCGACGCAGCAGCGGCGGCAGGAACACCGCCAGCACCATGGGGAAACTCGCGATGCGAATCGTCCCACGCAGCATCGGCCGCGCTTCGTCCACGGTGGTGCGAATCGCCTGCAAGGCCCCGAGCATCACCCGCGCCTGCTCGATCACTTGCAGGCCCAGGGCGGTAGGCACGGTCTGACGCGCCTCACGCACAAACAACTGCGCACCGAGGTTGGCCTCCATGGCCGCCATCGCCTGGCTGGCGGCGGACTGAGTCATGCCCACCCGTTCGGAGGCCGCAGTGATGCTGCCGTTGTCCGCCACGGCCACCAGTAGGCGCCAGTGCATCAGGTTCATCATGGCAGTAGCTGTCCTTATGGCAGGATTCTGAAAGATTAATTTTACCCAAGGTGCCATGCCCACGAGACTGAAGGCAACTGTCCTGCGGAGTTGCCCCGATGAAGCTGTATTTTTCCCCGAATGCCTGTTCCCTCGCCTCCCATATCGCGCTGCGGGAATTGGCCCTGCCGTTTGAATTGATTCGCGTCGACAACCAGAAAAAGCTCACGGCTGACGGTGATGATTTCCTGCAGATCAATCCCAAGGGCTATGTGGCCGCACTGCAACTGGACAACGGCGAGGTACTGACCGAAGGTGCCGCCATCCTGCAATACCTGGCCGACCGGGTACCCGCAGCGGGCCTGGCGCCGGCCAATGGCAGCTGGGAGCGGGTGCGTTTGCAGGAATGGCTGAACTTTGTCTCCAGCGAGATTCATGGCGGGCTGGGAGTGTTGTTCAAGGACGCGATTCCCGATGAGGTGAAGGCGCTGTTCAAGGCCACGCTGTTCAAGCGTTTTGCGATTCTGGTACAGACCCTGGAGCGCCAGGATTACCTGCTGGGCGCGCAGTACTCAGTGGCGGATGCGTACCTGTTTGTGGTGCTGCGCTGGGCGGGGTTGTTTGATATCGACTTGCAGCAGTGGCCGGCGTTAGCGAAGTTTCAGCAGCGTGTCGGTGAACGCCCGGCAGTGATTGCTGCCTTGGCCGCTGAAAATCCATGACCTGAAATGCGATCAACCTGTAGGAGCTGGCTTGCCTGCGATAGCGATGGTGAATCCAACACCGCTATCGCAGGCAAGCCAGCTCCCACAGTTGATCTTCATAGTTTTAGAGAATGGATTTCAAGCCATCGTTTTCGATGAATGCACTTAACGCCAACACATCCACCGACCCCGAACGGTCCTGATCCAGGTGCGCCACCTGGCGGCGCACCGCCTGATGAATACGCCGGGTGCCCTGCCCCAGTTGAACCTTGCCGCGCAGGTCTACCGCCTGCGCCGCCACGATCAACTCAATGCTGCCCAGCCACACCACGCGCTGCACCAGTTGCCGGGTTTTCTCGACCACCGCCAGCGCCTGCCCCGCATAATCTTCCACGCGATCCGCCACCGGCACGCTCACCGCCGGGATCGGATTGGCCAAGTGCCCGATCTCCGCCACCAACGCCGAACCGGTGCGCTGCAAGGCGGCCATGCCCACGTGCCCGGGCTGGTTGATCAGAAAGCGCGGCAGTTCACTGGACGCCGGCGACAGCAACTTGGCAATCCGCTCGGCGCTGCACACCGCCACACGGCTCAACGCCAGGCCCAAGCCTTCGGCCGCCAGCGCGAGATGGGTGCTGTCGAAATTGGCCGTGGCCAGCACCAACACGTCTTCGCTGATCAACGCCGGATTGTCCGCGCCGCTGGCCAGTTCCAGTTCGATCAACTCGCGTAACGCCTGCACTGCCTGTTGCGCCGCGCCTTGAACCACCGTGGCACAGCGAAAGCTCAGCGGGTCCTGTAGCCGACGCGGGTTGTCGGCCAATTCGCCGCCCGCCAGCAATTCCAGCAACGTAGCTGATTGCCCGCTTTGCCCCGGCGCCGGGCGCAACCGCGAAGCCCACGGCTGGAAAGGACTGAGGTTGGCCCGATAGCCTTCACACGACAACGCCAGCCCCGCCAACACGGCCTGCAATGCCTGTTCGGCCTCGGCCACCAGCAACGCGCCAAGGCCGATGCTCGCGGAGTTGGCCGACACCAGCGCCAGGCCATCCTTGCCCGTCAATGGCACGTTCAGCGCCAGACTCAAATGCGCCAACGGCGCCAGGTCGCTCTCACCCAGCGAGCCGAGCAACGGCACCGCGGGCTCCATGCCGCAGTTGAGTAACGCCAACAGCGCCTGCGCTGCACCCGGCGAAATACCCGAACGCCCCTGGGCCAACCCCGCCAAGCGGGCTGCGGTGATCGCGCGTAATTCCTCACGCTTGGCCAGGCGGCCAACGCCCACCGCACGCCCCAAAGGAATGTTTGCCTGCACCGGCGCAACCTGCGTATCCACCGCCGCACCGAGGCCGGTGGTCACCCCGTAAATCGGCGTGCCTTCAGCCACCAGGCGCAGCAACAGTCGATGCCCTTCGTCGATACGTTGGCGGGCCGCATCGCTGAAGTCAGCCGGTGCGTCTTGGCGGGCAATCGACAGCAAATCCTCAACCGTCAAACCGGCGGGATCGAAGTGAATCATGCCCAGCGCAACCGCTGGCCGATCCCCAGGCGTCTGGATTTTTCCAGCAGTGCGTGGCCCAGGGCGATATCGCTGAGGCTCAAGCCACGGTGCCAGAACAGGATGGTTTCCTCGGGGGTTTCCCGGCCGGTCTTCAAGCCGGCCACGATCTGCCCCAACTCGGCATGCAAGGTCTCGGCGCTGAGTTTTCCGGCGTCGACATGGGCGCGCAATGCGCCGAACATCCCGCCCTTGCACTGGCCCCAGTCGTCCACCACCAGCTTGTGCATGATGTCGGTCAACGACAGTTCCACCGCGCTCATGGTGCCGTAGGGCACGACGAAGGCACCGGGCTTGATCCACTCGGTGTGCAGCAACGGTTGCGGCTGATCCAGGCGTGAAGCTTCCACTACGATGTCGGCGCCGCGCACCGTGGACTCCCAGTCGTCGGTGACAATCACCGGCTTGCCGAGGTCGCGGCGCAGGCGTTCGGCGAAGGCTTCGCGGCTTTCACTGCGGCGCGAGTGCACGCGGATTTCGTCGAAGTCGAACAGGTGGTCCAGCAGCCGCACGTTCCAATACGCCGTGCCACGGGCACCGATGTGCGCGAGGATTTTGCTGTCGGGCCGGGCCAGGTATTTGGCACCGATGGCGGTGACGGCGCCGGTGCGCATGTCGGTAATCGCCGAGGCGTCGAGGATGGCCTTGGGGATGCCGGTGGCCGGGTCCAGCAGGTTGAGAATCGCCAGTTCCGAGGGCAGGCCCTTGCGGTAGTTATCGACAAAGTCGCCCACCACCTTGACCCCGGCGTAGCCGATTGCGCCGCCCAATACACCGCGCAGCACGTTGAAGTGGCCGTTGATTTCACCGCCGGGAATCAGGTGCATGCGCGGCTCGATCACCGCCTCGCTGCGGCCCTGGATCGCCAGGCTGGATTCGATGGCGTTGAGGATTTCGTCGTTGGTCAGGGCCAGTTCGTCGATGTCCAGGCCGTTGAGGAAGTCGATGTAGATCGGTTGCATGGTCTGCTCACTGATGAGTTGCGAAGGTCGATGCTGAAGATGCTTTTATGGGGTGAGGGAGATTGCTGTGGGGAGGAGCCTGTTGTGGCGAGGAGCTTGTTGTAGAGAGGGAGCTTGCTGTGGCGAGGGAGCTTGCTCCCGCTGGAGTGCGTAGCGCTCCCGCTTTTTTTGGGGCCGCTACGCAGC
>NZ_JACARZ010000124.1:0-11212 GCF_013386315.1 Pseudomonas sp. P7779
GCTCATTGAGCGGGCTTTTTTGTGCCTGGGATTCAGCTCAACGACTGAATGCCCGGTTCGGTTTGCACGGGTGCAATGCTGTTTCGCCCCATGAAGGCCAGGACCACCAACGCCGTCAGCACGGTGAATCCCGCGAGCAGTTGCAGCAATGTGTTGAACCCCGCGATGTAGGCGCTGCGCAGTGCTTCCGGCGGAAGGGCGGCCGAGGCCAGTTGCACGTTGCCCATGACCAGGCCTTGGGCAATCACTGACACGTCGGCCCCTGCGAGACCCTTCAGGTGATGTGCCACCAATGCGCCCAATACTGCCATCGTGATCGCCAGCGCCACGCCTTCACTGGCCACGCGGGTGGTGTTGAAAATCCCCGCCGCCATTCCCGCGCGCTCCTTGGGCACCACGCTGATCGCCAAACCATCCATCAAACCCCACGGCAGCCCGGTGCCGATCCCGATGACCAGCATTGCGGCGATGGTCTGCGCAGGCTGGTTGGCCAGGCTTAATCCCCACAGGCCCACCGCCGCGATCAGCAAGCCAATGGCACACAACAGTCCTGCTGAGAGCCAGCGGGTCAGCGATGCGGCGATCATCGGCACCACCAGCATCGGTGCCGATAACGCGAGCATCATCAAACCCGCGTCCAGCGCGCTGGTGCCTTCCACACCGATAAACCGCAGGGGCAGCAACACGATCAGCACGATGTAGCAGTAACAGGTACCGATCGGCAGGAGCTGCACGCCAATAAAACGCGGGAAGCGAAACAGCCGCAGCTCCAGCATCGGTTGGCTGGAGCGGTTTTCGACGAGGATAAACACCAGCAAAAACACCGCCGCCGCGATCAGCAGGGCATCAACCAGCGGCGACGTCCAGCCGTGCTCCGGCGCGAGGATCACCGCCGTGGTCAGGGCCACCAGCATCGCGGAAAACGTCAGTACACCAGCGGTGTCCAGCCGCAGCGCTTGCGGGTCGCGGCTTTCACGCATTTTGGGCGCGGCAAACAGCAGCGAAATACCGGCCAATAATGCAGTGCCGAGAAAAATCGAGCGCCAGCCCCAGTGCTCGATCAGCACCCCCGACAGCAATGGCCCAAACGCCAGGCCTGCACCGAATGTGGTGCCCAGCAAGCTGAAGGCGCGGGTGCGGGCATGGCCGTCAAACTCCTGGGCCAGCGCCGCACAGCCACTGGCCAATGCCGTAGCCGCCGCGACGCCCTGCACGCCACGCAACACATCCAGCCAGAAAATCCCCGGTGCCACTGCCAGCAGCAAGGAGACCACGGTAAACAGCGCCATGCCCCACAAGAAAAGACGCTTTCTCCCATACAGGTCGGCTAGGGTGCCGGCGGCCATCAACAGGCTGCCGAAACTCAGCATGAATGCGTTGGTGATCCACGCCAGCTGGCTGGGCTGGGCGGCAAATGCCTGGCCGATAAAGGGCGTGGCGACGGCGCCGCCGGTAAAGCTCATGGGCAATACCAGGGCGGCCAGGCAAATGGCCGCCAGGATGGAATATCGGCCATGGGCGGGCGCAGATTCGGTTGTCGTGTTCATAGGGGCATTCCCGCGAGTTTGAAGATTAAAAGACTCTAATCAGGATGCAATCACGGATAAACGGGCTTACATTCCGTTCATAACGGACTGGATGGATGCAATGACGTGACCGATAACTTGAGCGGCGTGATCGCCTTCGTGAAAACGGCAGAGGCCCTGAGCTTCACCGGCGCGGCCCGGGCGATGGGGATTTCCGCTTCGGCGGTGGGCAAGAATGTCGCCAAGCTTGAGGCGTCACTGAATGTGCGGCTGTTGCACCGCAGTACGCGCAAGGTCAGCCTCACCGCCGAAGGCCAATTGTTCTACGAGCGCAGTCGGAAAATTCTCGACGACCTGCAAGACGCCCGCGCCATGCTTTCCCATGCGATGCAGGCACCCCGGGGCAAACTGCGGGTCAGCCTGCCCACCATCGGTTATCGCTTTCTCTTTCCGCACATGAGGGCGTTCCGCAAAGCCTACCCCGAGATCGAGCTGGAGCTGGATTTCAACGACCATCTGGTGGACGTGATCGAGGAGGGCTTCGACGTGGTCATCCGCAGCGGTGGCCTGGCGGATTCGACCCTGATGGCCCGCAAGCTGGGGCCGTTCAGGTTTGTGCTGTGTGCATCGCCCCAATACCTACGAGCCAACGGCCGGCCAGAATCCCTGAGCGAACTGGAGCATCACCCGTGCTTGCGTTACCGCTTCGCCACCACCGGCAAAATCATGGACTGGACCTTGTCCGCCAACCCGGCCATCACCCAATTGCGCCTGCCCACCGCGCTGACCCTGAACAACATGGAGGCCATGCTCCGGGCCGCGATGGACGGCCATGGGATTGCCTACGTGCCAGACTTCCTGGCCCGCGAAGCCCTCGCCCAGGGCCAGCTGGAAACCGTGCTCGACGGCCATTCCGATGACCAGGGCCAGTTCTGGGCGCTGTGGCCATCCAGCCGGCATCTCTCGCCGAAGATCCGCGTGTTTGTCGATTTCGCCGCCGCGCACCTGTTCACAAACCCACCAGTCGGTAGCCCACCTGCAACTCGGTGATGAAGTACTGCGGCTGGGCCGGGTCCGCCTCCAGCTTCTGCCGCAGGTGCGCCATGTGCACCCGCAGGTAGTGGGCGCGGTCCACGTAATCCAGGCCCCACACCTCGAGCAATAACTGCCGATGGGTCAGCACCCGGCTCTGCCCGCGAATCATCGCGCACAGCAGGCGGTATTCGATGGGCGTCAGGTGCACCGGCAGGCCTTGGCGCCACACTTCATGGGTCGCCAGGTCCACCTCGATATCACCAAACGCCACCTTGCTGGTGGCCGCCACGGTGCCGGTCTGCCCATGACGACGCAGTTGCGCACGGATGCGCGCGAGCAACTCGGGTACGCCGAAGGGTTTGGTCAGGTAGTCATCGGCGCCGGCATCCAGGGCGGCGACTTTTTCCTCTTCGCGATCCCGCGCCGACAACACCAGGATCGGCACCGCCAGCCATCCCCGCAGCTCGCTGATCAGCTGTTTGCCGTCGCCGTCCGGCAGGCCCAGGTCGACGATCACCAGGTCCGGCTGACGGCTGGAAGCGTGGATCAACGCGCGTTTGACGCTGTCGGCCTCGAACACCTGGAAGCCCTCATCCTGCAGGGCGATGCCGACAAAACGGCGGATGTTGGCCTCGTCTTCAACAATCAGAATGCGTGCAGTGCTCATAGGGCGTCCATTGGGGGCGGAGTACCCGCCGGTAAAGTGATGACGAAATGCATGCCGCGCTCGCTGCCGGGTCTGGCTTCGATACGCCCGCCGTGGGCTTCGACGATGCGCTTGGCCAGGGCCAGGCCCAGGCCGATTCCGGCGACCGAGGATTCCTGCTGGCCACGGGCAAACGGTTCGAACAGATTGGCCGGCGCGCTGCCCGGGCCGGTGTCGCTGACTTCCAGCAGGATGCTGTCGGAAACGGAACGGGCGGTAACGGTGATGACCGTGCCAGGCGGGGTGTATTTGGCGGCGTTGTCCAGCAGGTTGACCAGCACCCGTTCGATCAGCAGCGCGTCGACTTCCACCAGCGGTAATTGCGGGTCAAGCGTCGTGTTCACCACATGCCGGGCCAGTGGTTCACGCAACTGGCGCAGGGCGCTGCCGACGATCTCTTCCAGCAAATGCCATTGCCGGTTGAGTCGCACACCGCGCTCCTGCATGCGGGCCATGTCCAGCAAGTTTTCGATCAAGCGTTGCATCGAAGTCGCCTGCTCATGAATACCGTGCAGCAACGCGGTCAGCGGCCCCGGCGGCGCATGGGGCAGGGCGGTGTCGGCGGCGCCGATCAGGGTGGTCAAGGGGGTGCGCAGGTCGTGGGAAATCGCCGCGAGCAAGGTGTTGCGCATTTTCTCGCCTTCCATCTGCACCATCGTGCTTTGCGCCACTTCGACGAAGTGCACGCGCTCCAGGGCAATCGCCAATTGGCTCATGCAGGCTTCCAGCAGGCGGCGCTCTTCGGGCTCGTTGAGGCGTTCGCTTTGCGCCAGTTCCAGCACCAGCACACCGCGCACGCGCATCGGCGCCTTGAGCGGCAGGTAGCAGCCCTTGGCGGCGGACAAGGTGTCGGTGCCCTGGCCGGCGGACTGGCCGTGGTCGTAGGTCCATTGGGCGATGCTGTCGTCGATCGGCAGCCCGCCCGCGCCCACGCTGTGCACGCCGTCCGCGGCGTCCGGCAAGGCCAGGCCGACCCGCGCCTCGAACACGCCGCTGAAAGTGCGCAGCGCCACTTCGCTGATCTGCTCCACGGTCAACGCGGCCGACAGGTCCCGGGCCAGGCGCGCCAGTGAGGTTGCGCGGCGTTCTCGAGCGGCGGCGGTGCGCGCTTCGTGGCGCAGGCGGGCGGTGAGTTGCCCGGTGATCAGGGCGATGCCGAGCATCAGCGCGAAGGTGAAGAAATACTGGGTGTCGTTGACGGTAAACGAGTAGCGCGGCTGGACGAAAAAGAAGTCGAAACACAGCACCGCGAGCATCGCTGCCCATACGCCGGGGCCGCGTCCAAACCGCAGGGCCACCAGCACCACCGTGAGCAGGAACAGCATCACCACGTTGGCCAGGTCGAACACTTGCAGCAGCAGCGCGGCGATGGCGCTGGCGGTGAAACAGGCGAGTGTGGACCAGAGGTAGGCCAGGGTTCTGCCGGGCGCTGGTGTAGGTTTTTCAATGGCAGGAACAGTGCCTGGCAACATGCCATGGGCGATCACGATCTGGTCGATCTGCGGATGGTGCCGGCTGATCCGGTCGCCCACCGACTGGTGCCAGAACCGCCATGCCCGGCGCGGGTGATGGCCGAGCACCAGGCGGTTGGCGTTGTGTTCCCGGGCACAGGCGGCCAGTGCTTCGGCGACGTCCATGCCCGGCAATGTCGCGGTGTCGGCGCCGAATTCGCTGGCCAGCGCCAGGGTTTTCATCGCCGTGAGATAACGCTTGGCGCCGCGGCCCTGGGCTGCGGCGACGTGCACCACGATCCAGTCCGCCTCGAGCTTTTGCGCCAGGCGCGCGGCTTCTCGCACCAGGCGTTCATCACCGGCGTCACCGGCCACGCCTACCAGCAATCGCTCGCGGGCGGGCCACAGGGTCTTGATCGACTGTTCGCGACGGTACACGCGCATCTGCGTGTCGACCCGGTCGGCCGTGCGGCGCAGGGCCAGTTCCCGCAGGGCGAGCAGGTTGCCCTTGCGGAAAAAGTGCCGCGACGCACGTTCGGCCTGAGGGCCCAGGTACACCTTGCCGTCCTTCAAGCGTTGCAGCAGATCATCCGGCGGCAGGTCCACGACGACCACTTCGTGGGCATTGTCGAACACGTGGTCCGGTACGGTTTCCCGCACGCGAATGCCAATGATCCCACTCACCAGATCGTTAAGGCTTTCCAGGTGCTGGACGTTGAGGGTGGTCCACACATCGATGCCGGCGCTGAGCAGTTCTTCCACGTCTTGCCAGCGTTTCGGGTGGCGCGAGCCGGGCACGTTGCTGTGGGCCAGTTCATCCACCAGCAGCACGGCGGGATGGCGTTGCAGGGCCGCGTCGAGGTCGAATTCGGTGAGGGTGAAATCGTGATGCAGGCGGTGGGCGCGGGGCAGTTGTTCGAGGCCGTTGAGCAGCTTGGCGGTTTCCTGGCGGCCGTGGGTTTCCACCACACCGGCGAGTACGTCGCGGCCCAGGCTGACTTCCCGTTGCGCCGCGTCAAGCATGGCGCAGGTCTTGCCCACCCCGGCGTTGGAGCCGAAGTAGATACGCAGTTTGCCGCGCAAGGCGGCCTGTTCTTCCTGCTGGACCCGGGCGAGAAGGGCGTCGGGGTCGGGGCGTTCTTCGTTTAATGCGGGCATGTCATTCCTGGTCAATGCGGTTCAATGGTGGGAGCGGGCTTGCTCGCGAAAGCGGTGTGTCAGTGACAGTCGAGTTGGCTGACACTCCGTATTCGCAAGCAAGCCCGCTCCCACATTGGGTTTGCGGTGCTACACGAGACCCAGCCCGGTCAGCACCAGGTCAATCAGCTTGATCCCGGCAAACGGCACCAGCACCCCGCCCAGGCCATAGATCAGCAGGTTGCGATTGAGCAATGCCGCCGCGCCAATCGCCCGGTACGTCACGCCGCGCAGGGCCAACGGAATCAGCGCCACGATGATCAACGCGTTGAAAATCACCGCACTGAGGATCGCCGAGTTGGGACTGCTCAGGTGCATCACGTTCAACGCACCGAGTTGCGGATAGGTCGCGACAAACGCCGCCGGGATGATCGCGAAATATTTCGCCACGTCATTCGCCACGCTGAAGGTGGTGAGTGCGCCACGGGTCATCAGCATCTGCTTGCCCACCTCGACCACTTCGATCAGCTTGGTCGGGTTGCTGTCGAGGTCGACCATGTTGCCGGCCTCTTTCGCTGCCTGGGTGCCGCTGTTCATCGCCACCGCCACGTCGGCCTGGGCCAGTGCCGGGGCGTCGTTGGTGCCGTCGCCGGTCATGGCCACGAGCTTGCCCTGGGCCTGGTAGTCGCGGATCAGCTGCAGCTTGTCTTCCGGGCGCGCCTCGGCGAGGAAGTCATCCACGCCGGCTTCCACCGCAATCGCGGCGGCGGTCAGGCGGTTGTCGCCGGTGATCATCACGGTCTTGATGCCCATGCGCCGCAGTTCGGCGAAGCGCTCCTTGATGCCGCCCTTGACCACGTCCTTGAGCTCCACCACGCCGAGTGCTTTGGCCCCGTCCGAGACCACCAGCGGAGTGCTGCCGCGTCGCGATACTTCGTCGACCTTGGCCTGCAATGCAGCCGGAAAGCTCCCGCCGAGTGCTTCGATATGACTGCGAATCGCATCCGCTGCACCCTTGCGAATACCGCGGCCTTCGGGCAGGTCGACGCCGCTCATGCGGGTCTGTGCGGTGAAGTGCACAAAGCTTGCGCCGAGGGCGTTGATGTCCCGCGCGCGGATGTCGAACTTCTGCTTGGCCAGCACCACGATGCTGCGGCCTTCCGGGGTTTCGTCGGCCAGGGACGCCAGTTGCGCCGCGTCGGCCAGTTCAGCTTCCTTGACCCCCGGTGCCGGCAGGAAACTGCTGGCCTGGCGATTGCCCAACGTGATGGTGCCGGTCTTGTCCAACAGCAACACGTCGATGTCACCCGCCGCCTCAACGGCGCGGCCGGAAGTGGCGATCACATTGGCCGACATCATGCGGCTCATGCCCGCCACGCCGATGGCCGAGAGCAGGCCGCCGATGGTGGTGGGAATCAGGCACACCAGCAACGCCACCAGCACCGTGGCGCTGATCACGTTGCCACTGCCACTCATGGCCACGGCAAAGATCGAGTACGGGCTCAGCGTGGCGATCACCAGCAGGAACAACAGGGTCAGGCCCACCAGCAAAATCGTCAGGGCGACTTCGTTGGGCGTTTTCTGACGCTTGGCGGATTCGACCATCGAGATCATGCGGTCGAGGAACGACTCGCCCGGGTTGACGCTGATGCGCACCACCAGCCAGTCCGACAGCACCCGCGTGCCGCCGGTGACCGAGGAAAAGTCGCCGCCGGCCTCGCGAATCACCGGTGCCGATTCGCCGGTGATTGCGCTTTCGTCCACCGAGGCCACGCCTTCGATCACTACGCCATCGAGCGGCACCAGGTCGCCGGCTTCGATCAGCACCACCTGGTCCTTGCGCAACAGCGTCGCTTCGGTCGGCAGCCACGCCGCGCCGTGCTTGGGTTGCTGCAGCAGCTTGGCCAGGGTCTGGCGTTTCATCCCCCGCAGGCTGGCCGCCTGGGCGCGGCTGCGACCCTCGGCCAGGGCCTCGGCGAAGTTGGCGAACAGCACGGTGAACCACAGCCACAAGCTGATGCTGAGGATAAACCCGCTGGGGGCTTCACCCTGACCGCCGAGGGACTGGAACCACAGCAGCGTGGTGAGGAGGCTGCCCAGGTACACCACGAACATCACCGGGTTTTTCCACTGCGCCTGGGGCAGCAGTTTCTTGAACGCATCCCCGCAGGCGGTGAGCACGATGGCGCGATCAAACAGAGGTAAACGAGCATTCTTGATCATGGGGGAATCTCTTACTCACTGGCCGCAATGGGGGGCTGGCGCAGAGGCAGACGGGCGTCCAGCGCGAGGTTGAGTTGCAGCACATTGACCCGTGGTTCGCCGAGCAAACCCAGGGTGCGTTCCGCGGTGTTTTCGTTCACCAGTTGCAGCAGTTCGGCTTCGGGGATCTGTCGCAGGCGGGCGACCCGGGCCAGCTGGATGCGTGCGTTGGCCACGGAGATATGCGGGTCCAGGCCGGAGGCGGAAGCGGTGACCGCATCCACCGGCACCTGGGCGTCGGCGGCGAGGCCGTTGTCCTGGCGGTAGGCTTTAACCCGGGCTGCGACCTGGTCCACCAGTTTCTGGCTGGTAGGGCCCAGGTTGCTGGCGCCGCTGGAACCGGCGTTGTACGGCTGGGAGACACTTTTGCTCGGGTCTTGCGGGTCGGTACCGAGGGTCATGCTCGGGCGGCCGTGGAAGTAGCCGGGCCTGGTAAAGTCCTGGCCGATCAACGCCGAGCCGATCACCAATCCGTCGCGTTCAATCAGCGAGCCCTGGGCCTGGAACGGGAACAGCAACTGCGCGGCAAAGGTGGTGAAGATCGGGTAGGCGAGGCCGGTCAGCGCCATGAAAAACACCGCCGAAACCAGCACCGGGCGCAACAGCCCTTTGAATATCGATTGAGTCGTCATCAACGTGTCCTTAGTTGTACGTCTGGCCGGACAGCAACTGCAGTTGCTCCACCAGCGGGCCGAGCGCGAGCGCCGGCAGGAAAGTCAGGCCGCCCACCACCAGCACCACAAACACCACCAGCACCATGAACAGCGGGGTTGCGGTGGGGATGGTGCCGGCGCCGGCAGGCACGGTCTTTTTCATCGCCAGGGAACCGGCCACGGCGAGCATCGGCAGCATGGTGAAGAAGCGCCCGACCAGCATCGCCAGGCCAATCGTGGTGTTGAAGAAAGGCGTGTTGGCGTTCAGCCCGGCGAACGCCGAACCGTTGTTGGCGGTGCCCGAGGTGTAGGCGTAGAGCACCTCGCTGAAACCGTGGGGGCCGAGGTTATTCAGGCTGGCCATGGTGTCGGGCCACAGGGAGGCGAGGGCGGTGAAACCGAGGATGCTGATGGGGTGCGCGAGCACCGAGAGCATCACCAGTTTCATCTCTCGGGCCTCGATCTTCTTGCCGAGGAATTCCGGGCTGCGGCCGATCATCATGCCCACCAGGAACACCGTCAGCAGCGCGTACTGGATCAGGTTGATAAAGCCCACGCCGTCGCCGCCGAACACGCAGTTGAGCATCATCTGCGCCAGGGGCACGAAGCCGCCCATGGGAGTCAATGAGTCATGCATCGCGTTGACCGAACCGGTGGTGGCCGCGGTGGTGGTGGCGATAAACAGGCTGCTGTCGGCAATGCCGAAACGCAGTTCCTTGCCTTCCATATTGCCGCCGCTTTGCTCGATGGACAGCGTCTGGTTGGCACCGGCCTGGGTCAGCAGCGGGTTGCCGTTTTGCTCGGCGCCGTACACCAGCGCGAGAAAGCCTAAGAACATCACCAGGAAGGTGCCGAAAAACACCCAGCCCTGACGGCGTTGGAGCAGCATGCTGCCGAAGGTGTAGGTCAGCGCCGACGGGATCAGCAACATGCTGAGGATGTGCAGGGCGTTGGTCAGCGGGGTCGGGTTTTCGAACGGGTGCGCGGCGTTCATGCTGAAGAAACCGCCGCCGTTGGTGCCGATATGCTTGATCGATTCAAAGCTCGCCACGGCGCCGACAATCAGTTGTTGCTGCGCGCCTTCCAGGGTGGTGGCCAGGGCTTGGGAGGAAAAGGTCTGCGGCATGCCTTGCCACACATACACCAGGGCCATGCCCACGCACAGTGGCAGCATCACGCGGTACAGGGTGCGGGTGAAGTCGACCCAGAAGTTGCCGATATCCGCCGAGCTTGAGCGACTCAGTCCACGGATAAAACCGGCTGCGGCGACCACGCCCGAGGTGGCGCCGACGAACATCAGGAAGGTGATTACTGCCATCTGGCTGAAGTTCGACAGGCTGGTTTCGCCCGAGTACGCCTGCCAGTTGGTGTTGGTGATAAAGGAAGCGGCGGTATTGAACGCCAGGTCCGGGGTTTGCGCGGCCAGCCCGAGTGGGTTGATCGGCATGACGGCCTGTAACCGCAGGATGAGATAGCCGAGCAGCATCATCGCGGCGTTCGACAGCAACAGGGCCGAACCGTAGCGGGCCCAGCTCATGGTTTCCAGCGGGTCGATGCCCAGCAGGCGATAGGTATAACGTTCCGGCAGGGCGTGGCGGGTTCCGGTAAACACCCGGGTCAGCCACTTGCCCATCAGCACGGCGAGCCCGGTCATCAACACCAGGACCAGCGCAAATTCCAGCAAAGTGCTTAGCATGTCGAGGCTCCGTTCAAATCTTGCCCATGGCGACAATGGCCATGGTTGTCGCGGCGAAAAACACCAGGGAGAGGCCTACAAAAATCATGTCGTACATGGTGGGGCTCCCTAGAACTTTTCGGCGCGAATGAGGGCGTAGCCCAGATAAGCGAACAGCCCGACGGCGCATAGGCCGCTGGCGATATAGATGAACTTGAGTGTGAGCACGGTGGAACTCCCCTGATTAATAAGCCGCGATTGCGGACGCGGGGAGGTTAAGAGGTTGGGTATCAAGTTCGGGCACTGATTGCGGGTTTGGGCATTAAGACGGTGTATAGAGGAGGGTGGGGTGGGCGAACGGAAAAAAGGGATAACCCGGGGGCGGGGTATCCCTTGAAGCACTGGGGTTTTGCTGCTTTTGATGATCAGCTTATTTGGCTTTCTTTTTCTTTGATTCGCGGGTGGCGAGTTGTTCGAAGCAAAACGCGGCGGCGCCGAACAGGGCGATCATTGAGAGGACGATCATGCCTAACGTTGAACTTTCCACGATGACTTCCTGCGGGGGTTATTGGGGTGGAGGTCACAGTAGTGGAGGGGGGATTAGTTGCTCAATAGAGACGACTTAAACGTTACGGCTGGGGTTGAATCTATACGGAATCTTTACGTGGCTGTTGTGTGTATATCCGTTTTTTAGGTAACGGCTACTTATGGTTTCGCTCTTACAGCGAGTCACTTTGCAAAAGCGGCAAAGTAACCATGGACTTGCT
>NZ_JACARZ010000125.1:0-40185 GCF_013386315.1 Pseudomonas sp. P7779
GCGGAACCAATACCAGCCATAACCGAAGAAACGGATATGTACTCCCGCCTAAGGATCCAACACCCCCCCGCTGTACCCCTCAGACAACCGCGTCCCGGTAAACTTGGCCACCACCGAACCCTGTGAAACCAGCCGCTCCCGATGCCCCGTCACCATCCGCCCGGTTTGCGCCGCATGCAGCACAACCTCAGAAGCCGGATCCCCAGGCCGCCGAATAATCCGCGCAAACCGCTCACCCTCTTCCACCTGTTCACCCAAACCTTTTTCAAACACCAACACCCCGGCACACGGCGCCAGGATGGTCTCCATACAGCCCATATCCACCACCTGCCCGTGCCATTGCGCAATCACCGGCGCCTCATCAATCACCCCACTGGCACAAAGCCAACCCCAGATCCCATCACCATCCTGCCCGGCCAGGGCATCACTCACATCCGCCTGCCCACGCAATTCAATCGTCGCCGCCAACCGCGCCTGCCCATGATCAATGATGGTCTCCTCAAACGACCCATCACCACCCTCGTCCCAGACAATCACCACATCCACCTGCAACGCCGCCGCAAGCGCCCGGCCCGCGGGCCAAAAGCTGCGGTGGATGTAGAGATATGGCAGGGCTTCATCATCGGTGTGCAGGTCCAGCACCAGGTCAGCATCGGCGGCCAGTTGCACCAGGCTTTTCTGCCATTGCGCCAGGTTGCTGGCCGGCCGCTCCATGGCCAATGAATGATCAAACGCCCGGTTGAAATTCTGCCCGGTGGCTTCGTGAAACCGCCCCAACAACCGCCCCTGGCGAAACTGGCCAATGCCAAACGGGTTGGCCTGGGGCACCACCGTCACCGTGCCCTTGAGCCGGCCCTGATCCTGGCAGGCCTGCAAACGCGGCAGCAGTTGATGCAACACCAGCATCCCGGCGATTTCATCGGCATGCACACCGGCCTGCAGGTGCACCCGAGGGCCGTCGCCGTCACCCTCGAAGCGCCAGGCGCCAATGTGCAGGGTGTTCCCGGAATCCCCGGGGACTTGCCACGAAAGGTCTTTTGCCATGCCGTTGCCCTCCTCTTGTTGGTTCTGCAGGTATATATTGAACACACGTTCAACCATGTATCTTCACCGAGGGTGTGCCTGTGGCCGAAGACCGTCGCGACCTGTTGATTGCCGCCACCCTCACCAGCCTCGCCCGTGACGGGCATGCCGGCATTTCCGTGCGGCGCATCGCCGCTGAAGCCGGGGTTTCGGTGGGGTTGCTCAATCACCATTTCGGCAGTATCGATGCACTGATCGCCGAGACCTACCACAAACTCGCCAGCGAACTGACCACCGCCCTGTGGCAGGAAGTCGACCAGGCCGTGGGCCCTGCCGCGCGGCTCGATGCATTCCTCGCCGGCTCGTTTTCCTCGCGGGTCATGGACCCGAAACTGTTGGGCGTCTGGGTGGTGTTCTGGAGCCTGATCCGCCACTCGAACCACGTGAATGACTCCCATGAAAAAAGCTACCGCGCCTACCTCGAACTGATCCGCCAGTTGCTCGACGACCTGGCCGAGAGCGAAGGCTTCGTGATCCACGACACGCGCCTGGCCGCCATCGGCTTATCGGCGATGCTCGACGGACTCTGGCTCGAGTGGTGCCTCAACCCCGGCACCTTCAGCCCCGCCAACGGGCTGCACATCTGCCGTTGCTGGATACAGGGGCTGCGTCACGGAGCATTCGGCGCCGACCACATCCTGTGACACGGGGTGCCGGGCGCTGAGCATGGCCAGGGTGCCGCTGATGGCGATCAACACGGCGCCGAAAATCAGCGACACGTCCATCACCGTGCCCCAGACCAGGCTCGACAGCAGGAACGCCCAGATCAAACCGGTGTATTCAAACGGCGCCAGCAGCGTCGCCGTGGCCCGGCGGAAGCTCGCAAACAGCAGGAACTGGCCAATCCCGCCCACCAGCCCCGCGCCGAGCATGCCCAGCCATGCCGGGGTCGGCGATGGCGTGTGGGTCCAGGGCAGCGTCAGCGCCATGCAGATCACAAACACCACATTGGTGATCAGCATCTGCTCCAGCACCGAGGTGTTGTCGTCCACCTGGCGCAACTGGATATAGGTAAACGCCCAGCACAGTGCTGCCGCCAATGTCAGGGCGATTGGCAACGGATCTAGCATGTTGCTGGGGCGACAAGCGATCACCACGCCGACAAAGCCGATGATCAGCGAAATCCACTGGCCGCGACTGGCGCGCTCCTTGAGGATCAATGCCGCGAGCAACGTGACCATGATCGGTGCGGAAAAATACAGCGTGGTCATTTCCGCCAGGGTCAGGTCTCTGGCGGCGGTGTAGTACAGCAGCCAGGCCAACAGCGACAGCAGGCCGCGGATGATCAACAGCTTGCGGCTGACCGAGTGCCAGGCACGCTTGAGCAAACCCATTCGCCCGGCGATCACGCACGCGGCGACCACCACCAGGCTGCGCCAGAACAGGATGGTGAACACTGAGTAGTCGGCCACCAGCCATTTGATCCCGGCGTCCTGCAACGCCAGGAACGCATAGGCCAGCGAGCACAAGGCAATCCCTTGCAACGAGCGATCGGTTTTCATCCGGCAGACCTGCGCAACGGTGTGCCGCGTCGCTCGGCAATCGCGTACAGGGCTTCAATCAAAAAGGTCAGGCACAGGTAGACCCCGGCCACCAGCAGCAGCGGCTGGTAGATCTGCAAGGTCTGGGCGCGTACCACGTTGGCGGCGCCAAGCAGGTCGACTACCGCAATGGTCGAGGCCAGCGCCGTGGACTTGAGCAGCATCACCGTCTCCCCCGCCAGGGTCGGCAGCAGCAGGCGCATGGCCCGTGGCAGGCGCACCCGCAACAGTGCCTGGCGTGGCGTCATGCCGAACGCCGAGGCGGCTTCCATTTCACCCTTGGGCACGGCCAGCAGCCCGCCGCGAATCACTTCACCGACGTACGCGCCCACCGACAACACCAGGGCGAACACGATGTACCAGTAACCGTCCCGCAGGAACGGCCAGAGGAAACTCCCGCGAATCATCGGGAACTGGGCAAACAGGCTGCCCAGGCCGTAATAGAAGATGTAGATCTGGATCAGCAGCGGCGTGCCCCGCAGCACACTGGTGTAGCCCAGTGCGCAACGGGCCAGCCACTTGCGCCGGGACAGCCGCGCCAGCGCTACCAGCACCGCCAGGGCGAAGCCGAGCACTGCCGAGATCACCAGCAGCGACAGCGTCGTCTGCAAGCCCTTGGCGATCAGTCCTGCGTAATAACTTATCCACTCAGGCATGTGCGGCTCACTCGACAACCGGCATCCAGCGACGAATACGTCGCTCCAGGCGCCCGGACAGGTAGTTGGAGGCCAGTGTCACCAGGTAATACAAGGCGGCGGCCGTGAGGTAGAACAACAGGTAATGCCGGGTCGAGCCCGCCGCCTGTTTGGCGGTGTACAGCAGTTCGTTGGTGCCCACTACGCTGATCAGCGCGCTGTCCTTGATCAGATTGATCCACAGGTTGGACATCCCCGCCAGGGCGTATGGCGCCATGATCGGCAGGGTCACCCGACGGAACAGGCCAAAGCCGCTCAAGCCAAACGCCCGCGCCGCTTCGATCTGGCCATGGGGAATCGCGAGGATCGCCGCGCGAAAAATCTCCGAGGCGTACGCGCCTTGCACCAGCCCCAGTACCAGGACCGCTACCAGCGGGCCGCTGATGTTGAACTGCGCAAACCCCAGCCACAGCATCAATGCGTTGAGGCCCATCGAGCCGGCGTAATACAGCAGCAGGATCAGCAGCAACTCGGGCACCGCGCGAAACACCGTGGTGTAGCCGCGCATCAGCATGGCTATCGGGCGCGGTGCACTGAGCTTGGCGCAGGCCACCACCAGGCCGATCAGCAGCCCCACCGCAAACGAGCCGGCGGAGATCTGCAGGGTCATCCATAACCCCTTGAGCAATGCGTTGCCCCAGCCTTGTTCGCTGAAGCTGAGTAGATCGAACATCGCGGCTCCCTATTTCGATGACACGCGGTGACCCTGTGGTGAGGGAGCTTGCTGTGGCGAGGGAGCTTGCTCCCGCTGGACTGCGTAGCAGGCCCATTTTTTTGGGGGCGCTTCGCACCCCAGCGGGAGCAAGCTCCCTCGCCACAAGCACTCCCTTTCTACCGGATTAGTTTGTGTAGGGGCTGTCGCAGACTTTGCTCACATAGGCAGGCGTGTCGGCGCGTTTGCACGGGCTGACCGATACTCCAAACACGCTCTGGGACAGGTCGGCGTAGTCCTTGCTCACCAGCAACTCACCGATGGCCTTGTCGAGCCGGGCCTTGAGTTCGGTGTCTTCCTTGCGCAGGCCAGCCCCCACGCCGCGGCCGATGATCGGGTCGTAAGGCACTTCGGCGATTTCGGCCAGGCCCTGGGCCTCAGGGGTCTTGACCATCATGGCGATGGCGACGCCGTCGGCCATCATCAGGTCGGTGCGCCCGGCAATCAGGTCGGCGTTGGCCGATTCCTGGGTATCGTAGTACTTCAGGTCAGCAATGTTCTCGTAGTACTTCTTCAGGTAGTTGGCGCTGACCGTGGAGATCTGCACGCCGATGATCTTGCCCTTCAGCCCTGCAGGCGAGACTTCGACCGTGGTGCCCTTGGGGCCGGCAATGCCCAGCAGCGAATCGTAGTAGGCGCGGCTGAAGGCGATCTGTTTTTCGCGCTCTTCGGTGACCGACATCGAGGAGAAAATCACGTCGATTTTCTTCGCCAGCAGCGACGGAATAATCCCGTCCCAGGCCACTTCCTTGATCTGGCACTCAGCCTTCATCAAGCCGCAGAGCTTATGGATCAGGTCGACTTCAAAGCCCGTCCACTCACCATTGCCGCCCTTTACCGTGAACGGTGGGTAGGGTTCTGCCGCCACCGCGAACACAATGGGTTTCTCCGCCGCCAACGCAGTACCTGCCGCCAGCATCAACACAGCACTGCTCAACCACTTTGCCAATCGTTTGGATTTCATGATCTTGCCCCGTCTTTTTTTGGAGTTAGCGAGTTTGATGCGCGTTGACGAACTGCCGGCAACGTTCACTGCGTGGGTCGATAAACACCGAGTCCGGCGAGCCGGTTTCCTCGATCAGGCCTTGATGCAAAAACGCGACTTTGGATGACACATCCCGGGCGAACGCCATTTCATGGGTCACCAGGATCATGGTGCGGCCTTCTTCGGCCAGGGAGCGAATCACCCGCAGGACTTCGCCCACCAGCTCCGGGTCGAGGGCCGAGGTGGGTTCGTCGAACAGCATGACTTTGGGGCGCATGGCCAGGGCTCGGGCGATGGCCACCCGCTGCTGCTGGCCGCCGGAGAGGAACGCCGGGTATTCATTGCGCTTGGCGGCCAGGCCAACCCGGTCGAGCAAGGCTTCGGCGCGCTCGATGGCTTCGGCCCGGCTTTCGCGCAGCACCTGGGTCGGCGCTTCGATCAGGTTCTCCAGCACGGTGCGATGGGGCCACAAGTTGAAGTTCTGGAACACCATGCCGAGTGTCGAGCGAATCCGCACCAGTTGCCTGGCGTCGGCCACCAGCGGTGCGCCGGGCCGGCCGTAGTTGAGCTTGATGCTTTCACCGTCAACGTGAATGCTGCCCTGGTCCGGCACTTCGAGCATGTTGATGCAGCGCAGCAAGGTACTTTTGCCCGAGCCGCTGGCGCCGATCAGCGAGATCACCTCGCCTTCGTGGGCGGTCAGGGAGATGCCCTTGAGCACCTCGATATTGCCAAAGCGTTTATGCAGGTCGAGCACCTCAATCATCTTCTTCGCAGCCACCGGCTGTACGCTGATGATTTTCGCCGCAGGCTCGATTCGCGGTTCTCCGGCGAGCTTGGCGACGAAGCGGCTGATACGTTCACAGGCTTCGGCCAGTCGCGCTTCACCCAGGGTAAACGACAGCCGCACAAACCCCTGGGCCGGCTCGCCGAAGGCCGCGGCATCCAGCACGGAAACCCCTGCTTCGCGGAACAGCCGCCAGGCGAAATCCAGGGAGCCGAGGCCGGTGTCCCGCACATCCACCAACACGAACATGCCTGCCTGCGGGGCCCGCACGTGAATGCCCGGGCAACCGCCGAGACCTGCTACCACCAGGTCGCGGCGGCGGCGGTAGGTTTCGCGCATGCCCTGGGTGACTTCATCGTGGGCCAGCACGGCGGCGGTCGCGGCCTCCATCACGAACCCCGGCAAGCCGTAGAGCATGCTCAATACCAGGGTTTCCGCGTGGGCCACCATCGCAGGCGCGGCGACGATCCAGCCGATGCGCCAGCCGGTCATGGCATGGGACTTGGACAGGCTGCCGATCACGATGCAGCGATCGGCCATGCCCGGCAACGCGGCCAGGCTATGGTATTCGCCATCGAACACCAGGCTTTCGTAGACCTCGTCCACCACTACCCACAGTTCATGCTCGATCGCCAGGTCGGCGATCACCTGCAATTCCTGAGGGTTGAGGACAACGCCGGTGGGATTGTTGGGGTTGGAGAAGAAGATCGCCCGGGTGCGAGGCGTAATGGCGGCAGCCAGCAGTGCCGGGTCGAGGCGAAAGCCCGAGTCGGCGGAACACGGCACCCGCACCAGCGTTGCGCCGCTGGCCTTGAGGGTCGCTTCGTAGGTGACGTACATCGGGTCGAGCACGATCACTTCATCACCGGCCTGCAACAGGCACAGCGAGGTGACGAACAAGGCGTTCTGCGCACCGGCCACGGTGATGACGTTTTCAGCGTTGAGCGGGCGAGCCAGGGACTGGCTGTAGCGCGCGGCGATGGCATCGCGCAGTGCCGGGCGGCCGGGGATTTCGGTGTAGTGGGTGTCGCCCTGGCGCAGGGCCTCGACGGCGGCGTCGGTGATGAACGAGGGTGTGGCGAAATCCGGATCGCCCACACTCAGGATAATGATGTCTTCGCCTTTGCTGCTGGCCTGGAAGGCGGCGTGGTGGATGTCCCAGGCGGCTACGCCCTGCCCTGCAATTCGCTCGACAAAAGGTGAAAACCGCATGCCAGTGCCTCTCGTTCAATCAGAAAAAGCGCAAGCCCGCCTGTTACCAGGCAGGGGGTGCAGCCAACATAATTGAAACTGAACACTCGTTCAACGGCAAACTTCACCGGATGTCGTTAACAGCTAAAACAGGTCGTTGTGGTGGTTTGCCCATCAAGTTGCATTGGCGGTCCTGCAGTTCTTCGGCGGAGGCCAGGTTCCATTCCTTGAGCGTCAACCGCGTGGTCAACAGTACGAAGTTGCCGTTCGCCGCCGGTGCCAACAGCAAGCTGTAACTGGCCATGGCGTCGCCCTGGGCCTGCACGTAGTCATTCAGGATGGCCAATGGGTCGCGCAGGTCGAATTCCACCGCCGACAACGTACGGGCACTGTAGGTATGCCCCTGCAGTTTTACCGGCAGGGTTTGCCAGTGCTCGTCGAGGGTTGCCGCGCGTTCGTTGAGGGTGTTGAAAATGTCGGGGCGCAGGCAGGCGATATGAATGTGCAACTGGTTTTGCGTGCGGCCATACCGCGAGTTGATCGCCAGGGATACATAACGGTCGGCAATCGGCGTTTGCAGGCCGGCCGAGAGTACATCGTGGTGTTTCCACGCCTGGGCAAAGTAATGCGGCAACAAGTCCCGGGCCAGCGCGACGTCTTCGATTCCGGTGACTTTATCGGTGGGGATCAGTAAGTCCTGGTACGGGCCGTTGATGTCCTTGAGCAGCGCGAACCCCTTGTCCGGATCAACCTCGAGGCAGGGGCGCGGATTCTGGTGCTGGTTCTGGTCGGGCACGCATTGACGGCTGACGATCTGCCACAGCACATCGGGATTGCCGCGCCATTTCCAGGCGGCTGCCACCGCCACCACACACAGCAAACCACCCATGATCTTGAACAAGGGACCGCGCTTCATGCCAAAAACCTCAACGCCAAAGGAATGTCTTTTGTGTTTTGCAGCTGCAAGACATCCCTGTCGCAAAGGTTAACGCTGGGCCGGGGCCATGAACTCCGGCCCTACCGGGTCTTTTATCGTGCTGGCCAGAATACGGTCGATATGTTGCAGGTCATCGGCCGTGAGCTGCCAGCCGAACGCATCTTCAACGCCTTTGAGCTGCTCCGGCCGGCGGGCGCCCCACAGTGCAACCGTGGGGCCCTGGTCCAGCACCCAGCGCAACGCCAGGGCCAGCACAGACTTGCCGTGGCATTCGCGAGCGTACACGTCCAATGCCGCGACCGCCGCCAGGTACTGCTCAAAGCGTGGCGCCTTGAATTTCGGGTCGAGCTTGCGCACGTCATCCCCGGTAAAACCCGTGGCCGCGTGCATGCTGCCGCTCAACAAACCCCGGCACAGCGAACCGTAAGCCAAAACCACCAGTGAATTTTGCTTGGCGTACGGCAGGATATCGCTGTCGATCGCCCGCTCAAACAGGTTGTAGGGCGGCTGCACGGTGTCCAGGTGCGTGTACTGGCGGAAATCGTCCATTTGCGCAGGCGAATAATTGCTCACCCCCACGGCAAGGATCTTGCCTTCACGGCGCAGTTTTTCCAGCTCGCCGGCGGTTTCCTCCTGAGCTACCAACGGGTCGGGCCAGTGAATCTGGTAGAGGTCGATGTAGTCGGTTTCGAGGCGCAGCAGTGAGTCTTCGATTTCCTTGCGGATACGTCGGGCCGTGGCATTGCGGCGCACCGTGCCGTCGTCCCATTGCAACCCGGCCTTGGTGGCGATCACCGCCGTGTGGCGTACACCGCGCAGGGCCCGGCCGATCAGTTCTTCCGACAGCCCAAGGCCGTAGACCGGCGCACTGTCGATAAAGTTGATGCCGCTGGCCAGCGCATGGCGAATGGTCTTGACCGAGACCTCATTATCGGCGCCGCCCCACATCGAGCCACCCATGGACCAGGTGCCCAGTGCAATCCGCGAGACGGCCTTGTCGATGCCTGGGATCTTGATGGTTTCGATACTCATGAAAAAGCCTCCGCCAGAAACAATCAGTAAAAAAACGATTACTCTAGATCATCCGTGGTTGAATCGGGCTCAACGCCGCGTGCAACCCAAACCCCATAAAAGGTGCTTGATATGGCTGCGTTCAATCGCTCCGAGTTGGCCGACCTGAATGTCTTCATGGCGATCATCCGTCGCCGCAGTTTCCGGCATGCCGCCAATGAACTTGGCGTCACCACCTCGGCCCTGAGCCACACCATGCGCAACCTGGAAACGCGCCTGGGGGTCAAATTGCTGTATCGCACCAGCCGCGCCGTAGAACCTACCGATGCCGGCGTGGTACTGGCGGAAAAACTCAGTGCCGGCTTTGCGACGATCCAGGACGGCCTCGACACCCTCGAACTGTACCGCGAGGCGCCGATTGGCCGCCTGCGCCTGAACGTACCCCGGGATGCCGCGGTGCTGCTGATTTCGCCGGTGCTCGGCGAGTTCACCCGCACCTACCCGCAACTGCGCCTGGACGTGATGATCGAGGACCGCATGCTCGACATCGTCGCAGAGGGCTACGACGCAGGAATCCGCTATGGCGCCACGGTGCCCCAGGACATGGTGGCCGTGCCGCTGACCGGCGAGCTGCGCTGGATCATGGTCGCCTCCCCGGCCTACCTCGCACAGGCAGGGACACCTGCAGTGCCCAGGGACTTGCTCACGCACTCCTGTGTACGCATGTACCTGGGCGACAAGACCACCTACAAATGGGAACTGGGCAATGGCGCACGCCAACAGCGGCTCGATGTGCCCGGCCACTTCAGCGCGGCCGACACCCAGACCATCGTTGATGCGGCCCTGCAAGGCGTGGGTATCGCCTATTGCCTGGAGAATCGCGTGCTGGCGGAACTGGCCGAAGGGCGCCTGGTGGAAGTGCTGCCCGACTGGGCCTGCATCGGCGCGCCGCTGTGCATGTACTACCCCAGCCGGCGTCAGTCGCAGCCGGGATTGCGCCAGCTGATCGACATGATTCGGCTGAGGACCGCGGCGCACCCTTAGCATGGGCGCGTAAAACGCCGTATCAATCTGCATGCCAGTGGGATGGAATCGCTGAGGGGGCATCGGGTACGAAGAGTTACACCCGCTGGAGCGAAGCGCTGCTTGGGTGTACTCGATAAATTACCGGATCCCCCTCCTATGACAATTGCTCCTACTCAGGCTACGGCTTCTTTCATTCCTTTGAACGCACCTGACAAGCCGCTTCCCCCGGCGCGGCTCCAGGCCGCAGCGCCGGAAAATGCCGCGCCAGGCTCCCCCGGGACCAGGATCCCCAGCCCGCGTGCCGATGCCGACGGTGAACTGGCAGGCCAGGTAGCCAGCGCGCTGCGTCAGGTCAAGGGCGACGGCCATGATGACACGATCATGGTCGAGAACATTCCGCCGAACTCAACGTTCGGGCAGTGGTGGTCGCAGTTGGGGCGTGCCATGGAGTCTCCGCAAGTCCGTGACTGGATGAGGGAAAACGGGATAAACCCCAATTCAGTGATGATTGACCCCAATACCGGGAAGATCACCTACCAGCGCAGGCCCTCCGCCGCCGCGCAACCCAACGGCCCCGATGACAAAGGCTGGGCGCAGGTGGGCGCACAGGTCAGGGACGCCGCACGCGTTATCGGCGACGGTAACCCGATCCCCTTCAAACCGCCGCTCTCCCAAAACAGCAACAGTGCCCCCCTGTGGTTGGTGAGCCAATTCTACAAAGAGCAAGAACATATCCTGCCGGATCATGCCCACGAGCGTGCAGATGAGTTGGCGCGCGACAAAGCTTTTACCGGCGTGAGCGGCCCGCGTTTTGCGGACCTGCACGAAACCCGTGGTGAGGATGAGGTTGAGCGCCAGAAAGCCCTGGTGGGCAATACCCAGACGCTGAACACCGTGGGGCGTGAACTCAATTACCTGCTTGAGCGGATTCGATCGGGCAGCATTGGGAGCGGTGACGTTCTCGACTACCTGCAAAAGAATAAAGTCGAGCTTCACCCCGACAGCGCTTACCGCCAGGTCGGGAGCACCGACTCAGGGAGCACCATTAGCCTCAAGGAATTCCTTGAGATCAATGGCTGGGACGTGCCAACCACGCCCGAGGAGGTGGAGAACCTGACGAATTATCTGCTCAGGCCTGAACTCCAGGCGCCGCTCCATGGCAATTATGGCGGTGCGCTGGAATGGCAGCCCCCGCTTGCGCCCGAGGCGGCGAATCAGCTGCGGTCCGACCTGCGCCGCGGCAAGATCGGCGACGTTGATTTGAACGGCGCCAGGAACGTAGTGGAATACCTCATGCAGGGCAAGTCGTTCACGCCTTCCGAGCTGGCTGACCCGCAGCGGGTGCTCGACTCGCTGATCCGCTCCCCCAAGGGCAAGGCGTTGGGCGAGGCCCTCCAGGCAAAATTTGACGCGCAGTCCATCAAAGGCAGTGCCACTGATTGGCTGTTGGCGGCCATGAGTGTGGACAAAGACAACTCGTTCCGCGCGACAGACCCCAGGTCCAGGCATCACATCGCCGGTTTTGCCGTAACCGGGAACAGTACCTGGGGCAAACCCGCCTCCGGTATCGTCAGCCGGTTGGCCGAACATCTTGTCAGCACCGGCAAGGCATCGTCACCCGAGGCAGCGGCGCTACAAGCGCATCTGCTGCTCTCCACCCGCGCTCCGGAGTTCCTGGTTAAAGACATCCCGGACCAGGTCACCCCCGGTTCCCATAGTTGGGTCAGTTTTGTCACCGCGGTAGAACGCATCGAAGCGCAGTCTCCGGGTTCAACCGCAGGGATGTCCTACGGGCAGGTCATGCTCCACGCTGAGGTCGCGCCGGTCTCCGCCCAGGAGCGTTATGTCGAATATGCCGCCCAGCAAGAGGCGCTCAAGGATTGGGGAAGCGCGAACGGTATGCCGTATCCGGTGACCGAAGGCCAAATGAATGATGTACGCGATGCATTCGATGCGCAGATCACCGAGCTGAGCGCGGCCAGTCAAACACAGAGCATGCCGATGCCATTACGCAAGGAAATGGCCCTGGAGCAGTTGCGCAAAGCCCTGCCAGGCATGGATACGGCAACCCTGGAAGACAAGAGCATCACGCTGGAACCCGCCCATAGCGATTTCCCGGGGCCTTATTCGATCCTCGACTTGTATATGAAGGACGCGCTTCACCATCGACCTGGCGTCGAAGAACCACCGGCCGTAGGGGTACTTGGAATTGGGCCCCCGCCCCCCGCTGACAATCATTGGGTGACCTCATCCAGTACGTTGAACCTCAGCGAGGTGCTGGAAAAAACCAAAGACCTGCCAAGTATGCCGAACGTGTTCCAGGACGCGTTCGGGGAATACGCCGACGGCATCGAAAAAAGCGTCGCGGCCCAGGTGAAGTGGATGGTTTCGCGGCTCCCTGAAGAAGACCGTAAAAACCTGGAATACGGCGAAATCACAGTGGTCAGGGAAGTCGACGTCGATAAGGACAACTTTGGCAAGGAAACCCGCAAGCGGGTGCCCGAAGACAATTGCCTGCTGGTGAAAACCAGGCGCAAAAACCAGGTGCACACCTACGAAATCAATCTCAGGACCGCGAAGATTACCGAGCGTACGGACCTGGGTGACTTCACGGCAGGCAAACAACCTTCCAACCACACCCATTACCATAAAGACCTGGAAGAAGTCATACCTTCGGGCGAGTACGCACCCGGGTTGACGGATGAAAAAATCCAGGACGCCAACCCCAAGAGCTTTGGCAGTGCCCGAACGTCTTATATTGCCGATGCCATGGTGACGGATGTTGATATCCGGTCATTCAAAAAAGAGGCCGAGGGGGTCACCACGCTTGATACCGAGGTTCCCTTTTACAAGAAAGTCAATGAATTCCTCCTCAACCTGATCCCCTTGAGGTCGGCAATCGTCAACTTTCAAAACGGCAACATCGGCGAAGGTGTCGGCGACCTGGCCCTGGATATATTTGGGTTTGCCGTGGGCCTCGGTGCGGCAGCCAGGGGGGCCAAGGCCGTGGCCGCCGGCGCATCGGCTTTCAGCAAGTTCGCCCAGGGCGCGAAGATTGTCGGGCGCGCGGCGCTGGGGAGTTTCAATCCGTTGAGCGGGGCTGATGATCTGGCCCGGAGTGCATTGAAGCTGGGGCGCACCACGCTGACCGCTGGACGTAACGGCGTCAATCATCTGCGTGGCGCCTTGCGCAGTGTCGACCTGACGTCACTGGCGAAAAAGCCCGGCATTGCCGAAGGCACTTACAAGGCGGCCAATGCGACCGAAGAAGCCAAGGTGTTTGCGAAGTTTGATGACGCCACCGGTAATTGGCACGCCTTGAATGTGAAAACCAGACAGCCCTTTGGCGAGCCGCTGGAAAATTTCAAAGCTGACGCCGTGCCGGTAGAAGCGCTTCGCGACAAACTGGAGAAGCTCCATGCCAAAACGGGATACACCGGGACAATCTGCTACGAAAAAACCATGTTCGTCGGGATGGCAGACAATGCACTCCCGTTGAAAACTCGCGAGGCCGTGCTGGGCAGTGTGGTCAGGAGCGGGGATTCCAATTACACGCAACGCTACAAGGATCTGATGGGTATTACTGTCGAGAATACCAGCGCCGTATTCAGGCCCGCGGACATTACCGAATCAGGCGTTATCAACTTCATGAGCAATAAAGCAGACGGCAATATCGTACACACCGCCTATATTCAAAAGAGCAGTGATGGAAAGCTCTATATCTACAACACCAACCAAGCCGGCCTGGACAAAGCCATGTTCGATGCCACTGGCACTCTTGATCAATCGGTCGGTGCAACGGTATTCAGTCTTGATAATGACGGGCTGCAAAAGTTTCTCGACTCGGGGTTCACCTTCTCCTTCACCCCAAACAGCACCCTCAATGCCAACGTAACACGCCTGGCGACCTGACAAACCGCGCATTGCCCGAGCAGGCAATGCGCGTTTTTTGAACCTCTCTCTCCCGGCAAACCTCAAACGTTCACACAGACCATGCCCGGGACTATTCAATGACCTTCATCCTATGGATGGCCGTACTGGGCGCGGTGTTGCTCACCCTCGCCCTCACCTCCTCCTACCTGCGCTGGATGCCGGTCACCACCTCGGCGGTGTGCCTGTTGCTCGGCGTGTGTATCGGCCCGCTGGGCATGGACCTGCTGCATCTGGACATCAAGGCCTCGGCCAGTTGGATGGAACACCTGACGGAAGTCGCGGTGCTGTTTTCGCTGTTCGTCAGCGGGCTGAAACTGCGCCTGCCCCTCAAGCACCGAACCTGGCGCATTGCGTTTGGCATGGCCGGGCCGGTGATGCTCTTGACCATCCTCGGGACGTGCCTGGTGCTGCATTGGCTGCTGGGGTTGTCGTGGGGGGTTTCACTGCTGGTGGGGGCGATTCTTGCGCCCACCGACCCGGTGCTCGCGGGCCTGGTGCAGGTCAATAACGCGCAGGATTATGACGCGCTGCGCTTCGGTCTTTCCGGTGAGGCAGGCTTGAACGACGGCACGGCCTTCCCGTTCGTGATCTTTGCGCTGATTTTCATGCAGCACGGCGGGTTCGACGGTGACTGGCTGGGCGGCTGGGTGCTGAAAAACCTGCTCTGGGCCGTACCTGCCGGGTTGCTCGTGGGCTACTGGATGGGGCGTGGCATCGGTCGCGTCACCCTGAAGATGCGTATCACCAATGCCGACAGCACCCTGTCACCGAATGACTACCTGACGCTGGCCCTGATCGCCCTCGCCTATGTGGTGGCCGAAGCCATCGGCGGCTACGGCTTCCTGTCGGTATTTGCCGCCGGCCTGGGGCTGCGCCAGGCCGAGTTCAAGTCCACCGGCAACTCACAAACCCCGGCGGAACATCTGGCACAGCCGGTGGTTGGCCACATGGAAGTTGAGCCGGAGCATGCGTTGCATGGCGATGTCGGGCAACTGCAGGACACGCAAATCGCCGCCGGGGTGATGATGGGCGACATGCTCGCCTTTGGTGGGCTGGTAGAGCGTTCGATGGAAGTGTTCCTGGTGACCTTGCTGGGCGTGGTGCTGGTCAGCCATTGGGACTGGCGGGCGCTGGCGGTGGGGGCGGCGCTGTTTTGCGTGATTCGCCCCCTCAGCGTGCTGTCGATACCCTGGGGCAGCTTGCTGAATCGCCATCAGCGCGGGCTGGTGGGCTGGTTCGGGATTCGCGGGATCGGCAGCATCTACTACCTGTTCTATGCCATCAACCACGGGCTGGTGGGCACCAGCAGTGCGGTCGCGGTGAACCTGACGCTGTCAGTCATTGCCCTGAGCATCGTCGTTCATGGTCTCAGCACGCAGCCGATGCTGGCGTGGTATGAACGACGTGCCCAGGCACAACAATGACGTCTACTCCTGGTTTTCAGTGTTGCCGACGTCAGCGGCATCATCCAGGTCGTTAAGCGGTACTTCGGCATCATCCATCAATGAACCCGGGTCTTCATTGCCCGGGTCATTGAGTTCATCGTCTTCGTCTATTTCAACTGACATCACCGTCTCCTCTAACCGCCTTGGGTATCGATATCGGCATCGGTTTCAGGCTTGGGCTCGCGCTCGGGCTTGAAGTCTGGACTGTAGTCGTTTTCCTTGGCCTTGGGGTCGCTGGCAGGCTTGGGGTCTTTTGGCGCGTCGGCCGCGGTGCCGTGGGCCGGTTCGCCGCGGTCGATGGCGGGATCGTTACGGTTGCTGGTTTGCGGGTCGTTGTCTGTGCTCATGGCTCACCTCTGTTGGAAAACGCAGACTGCGTAAAGGTAAGGTCCCGTGCGGGTCGGTGAAGTTCCAATTGCTTATGAGCCGGGGTTGTCCACCTGGATGTAAAACGCGTAGGCCCCCAGCATCACCCAGAACACCATGAACAGCCAGGGCGCGCGCATCGAGAACAACAGCGACTTGCGATAGCCCTTGTGGGACGACTCCATCTCACTGAACAGTGGCGACTCATCGTAGGCCAGGCCCATCACCGGCTCGCTGCGCAGCAGTTCGCTCTGCTTGTAATGCCAGTGGTCGATGATTTCGTAGGCCGCCCGAATCCCCGGCCAGGCGTTGAGGGAACTGAGAATGCCCAGGGTCGCCAGGAACACGGGCACCACCAGGGTGAACAGCTTGCCCCATTCGGGGTTCAGGTTGCCCATGCCGGACACGAAGGCGATCACCAGGAATGACTGGGCCGTGAGGTAGGCGTCGGTGCGGTTGGCCAAAATGCTGGTTTCGTACTGGATTTCACGCCGGTAAAAGTCGAGACGGTCCTTGGGCGAACCGAAAATCTTAGCGTTGTGTTCGCTGTGGTCGGTCAGGCTCGATTCCGGGGTGTCGGGTGAGATGATTCTGGGCACATCCGTGCTCCGTGCTGGCATTTGAAGCAGTTTAGAAGAACCGGGCTGGTGCAAAGTTCAAGTAATCAGTGCACCGTTTTGAGGCGATAGGGCCGCATCGGTGGCGCGGGAGCTTGGTGCCGCTGGACCGGGACAGCGCTCCGGTGCGCAGCGGTCTGGTTCCTTTTTGGGGCCGCTGCGCAGCCCAGCGGGAGCAAGCTCCCTCGCCACCAGGTGGATGGCACAGGCATTGCTTTAGTCCTTTATCTGCCCGGATACAGGAGCAATCGTTACCCCCCGACCCAGAGCCCACCCCAAAAGAAAGTAAGGACCAGGCCTGCTGGCACCATCAGCCACGGGCTCATAAAAAAATGCGTTTTCTAAAGCGGCAGTGCCAAAGCGCAGTTAGTCCCGGCACTGACAAGGTAATTGGAATGGCTCGATCTTTCTTTGATGAAATGAATGACGCACAAGGCGTTTGCCGTGCGCATTATCAGGAATTCTCCCGCTGGCTGGCCAACACGCCGCCAGAACTGCTGGCCCAGCGCCGCCGTGAAGCCGACCTGCTGTTTCACCGCGCCGGGATCACCTTCACCCTGTATGGCGACGAGCAAGACACCGAGCGCCTGATCCCCTTCGATATCATCCCCCGCAGCATCCCCGCCAGTGAGTGGAGTGTCATCGAGCGCGGCTGTATCCAGCGGGTGAATGCGCTGAACATGTTCCTTGCCGACATCTACCACGACCAACGCATCATCAAGGCCGGGATCATTCCCGCCGATCAGGTGCTGGGCAACGAGGGATACCAGAAAGCCATGGTCGGCCTGGACCTGCACCGCGATATCTATTCGCACATCTCCGGGGTCGACCTTGTGCGCGATGGCGACGGCACCTACTACGTGCTCGAAGACAACCTGCGTACCCCCAGCGGCGTGAGCTACATGCTCGAAGACCGCAAGATGATGATGCGCCTGTTCCCCGAGGTGTTCGCCAAGCAACGCATCGCCCCGGTGGACCACTATCCCAACCTGCTGCTCAAGACCCTGAAAAGCTCCAGCCGCCTGGACAACCCGAATGTGGTGGTGCTGACGCCAGGCCGGTTTAACAGCGCGTTCTTCGAGCATGCATTCCTGGCCCGGGAAATGGGCGTGGAGCTGGTGGAAGGCGCCGACCTGTTCGTGCACGACCTCAAGGTGTTCATGCGTACCACCGACGGCCCCAAGGCCGTGGATGTGATCTACCGCCGCATCGACGATGCCTTCCTCGATCCGCAGGCTTTCAACCCCGATTCGATGCTCGGCGTGCCCGGCCTGGTCGCGGCGTACTGCGCGGGCAACGTAGTGCTGGCGAATGCGATCGGCACCGGCGTGGCGGACGACAAGTCGATCTACCCGTACGTGCCGGAAATGATCCGGTTCTACCTGGATGAAGAGCCGGTCCTGCAAAACGTGCCGACCTTCCAGTGCCGCAAGCCGGATGAGCTGTCCCACGTACTGGCGCACCTGCCGGAACTGGTGGTCAAGGAAACCCAGGGTTCCGGCGGCTACGGCATGCTGGTGGGCCCGGCGTCCAGCGCGGCCGAGATCGAGGACTTCCGCCAGCGTATCAAGGCCCGCCCTCATGCCTACATCGCCCAACCGACCTTGAGCCTGTCCACTTGCCCGACGTTTGTCGAAAACGGCATCGCGCCGCGGCATATCGACCTGCGACCGTTCGTGCTCTCGGGCAAGGAAACCCGCCTGGTACCCGGTGGCTTGACCCGCGTGGCGCTGCGCGAAGGCTCATTGATCGTCAACTCGTCGCAAGGCGGCGGAACCAAGGACACCTGGGTGGTGGAGGGCTGAGTATGCTGAGTAGAACCGCCGCAGATCTGTATTGGATGTCCCGTTACCTGGAGCGTGCCGAGAACCTGGCGCGCATGCTGGAAGTCAGTTATTCGCTGTCGTTGATGCCCCAGGCCGGGCGCAGTGACGGGCTGGACGAGTTGGCCATGTCGCTGCTCAGCAGCGGCACCCTGGACAGTTACCTTGAGCGCCATCAGCAACTGGACGCCGAGCGCATGCTGCACTTCTTCGCCCTCGACGAGGAAAACCCCGCCAGTATCTACAACTGCCT
Source organism: Pseudomonas sp. P7779 (assembly GCF_013386315.1). NCBI lineage: Bacteria > Pseudomonadati > Pseudomonadota > Gammaproteobacteria > Pseudomonadales > Pseudomonadaceae > Pseudomonas > Pseudomonas sp. P7779. Next base: position 18,406 of record NZ_JACARZ010000125.1, read on the forward strand.
GCGGGCTGCACGGGGTAATGCCCATGCGGTGCGGGGACGGATCACGGCTGATATGTGGGAAAACCTCAACGCCACCTGGCTGGAGATGCGCAGTATTGCGGCCGGCGGGTTGGCGCGGCATGGCATCAGCCACTTTTGTGACTGGGTGAAGCAGCGCTCGCACCTGTTTCGTGGGGCGACGTCCGGGACGATCATGCGTAACGATGCGTATCGGTTTATTCGGCTGGGGACGTTTGTCGAGCGGGCGGATAACACGTTGCGGTTGCTGGACGCGCGGTATGAAATGTTTGGGGAAGAGTCCGAGGAAGTCAGCGACCTTTCGGCACGCGGGTATTACCAGTGGAGCGCGTTGTTGCGGGCGCTGTCGTCGTTTGAGGCGTATACCGAGCTGTACCCGAATGCGCTGAATGCGCGGTCGGTGTCGGAGTTGTTGCTGTTGCGCAGTGATGTGCCGCGCTCGTTGCATGCGTGTATCGAGGAGTTGAGCCATATCCTGGCGGACCTGCCGGGGAGTTATGGGCGTACGGCCCAGCGTTTGGCGGCGGAGTTTGAGGCGCGGCTGAGGTATACAGGGATTGATGAGATTCTGGAGGATGGGCTGCATAGCCGGTTGACGGATTTTATCGACACCGTGCGGGAGTTGGCGCGGGCGATTCATAGCTCCTACCTTGAAGTCGTCTGATGATCGTTCCCACGCTGATCGTTCCCACGCTCCGCGTGGGAATGAATCCGGTGACGCTCCGCGTCACGACTTCACGAGCGGACGCAGAGCGCCCTGGCGGCATTCCCACGCAGAGCGTGGGAACGATCGTCCAGCGTGGGAACGATCGTCGAAAGTGGGAACGATCATAGGTCTACTGGTTTTTCACCAGTACCGGTTCTGCGCGGTACTGCTCAGGGAACAATTTTTTCAGCTGGGCCACCTTGGGCAGGTCGTTGATCACGATGTAGGGGTACGACGGGTTTTCGGTCAGGAAGTCCTGGTGATAGGACTCCGCCGGGTAGAAGGCTTTGCCCATCTCGATCTTGGTCACGATCGGCTTGTCGAAGGCTTTCGCGGCGTCGAGCTGGGCGATGTAGGCCTGGGCGACTTTTTGCTGTTCGGCGTTCTGGGCAAAGATCGCCGAGCGGTACTGGGTGCCGCTGTCCGGGCCCTGGCGGTTGAGTTCCGTGGGGTTGTGGGCGACCGAGAAGTAGATCTGCAGCAGCTTGCCGTAGCTGACCTTGCTCGGGTCGTAGGTCACGGCGACGGACTCGGCGTGGCCGGTGTCGCCGCCGCTGACGCTTTCGTACTGCGCGGTGCTCGCCGCGCCGCCGTCATAGCCGGAGACGGCGTTTTTCACCCCTTGTACATGCTGGAACACACCCTGCACGCCCCAGAAGCAGCCGCCGGCGAAGACCGCGGTTTGCAGGTTGTTCGCGTCTGCCGCCAGGTCCATGGCCGGCGGCGCGATGGCCACGGCGTCGTCGGACGGGCCGAAGGAGAACGCCGAGCTGTGGCCGACAAAGGCGGCGAACGCCAGGGCCGGTAAGTACTTAAGCAGTTTCATCTCAGTCACTCCGAAACATCAGGATAAATGCGGTCAACTGTGGGAGCTGGCTTGCCTGCGATTGAGGTGGTGAATTCAACATCGCTATCGCAGGCAAGCCAGCTCCTACATGATCGGGTTAACCATGCCAAATTTCGCTATGGGTTAGCCGAAGGTGAAGGCATAGGCCGCCACTTGCGGGTCCAGGAACTCGATGGTGAAGGTCCGGTCCTTGACCGCGCCCGGCTGGCGCACCAGTTGATACAAGCGTTGTTCGGTCACGGTGCCGCTGCCATCCGGTGCGACGTCGGTGCCGTGGGCATCCCCCGGCGCCTGGCCGTCGATGCTGACCTTGAAGCGCACCGGCTTGCCGTCGGCGCCCGGGCCCAGCACCAGGTGCAGGTCACGGGCGTGGAAGCGGTAGACGATCTTGCCGTTGGCCGCTGCGAGGGTGGCTTGCTGGCCGCCGACGTTCCATGGGCCTTCCAGGGTCCAGTTGTTCAAGGCCAGGTTGCCGGCTGCCGGGTAGTTCACCACCTTGTCGGTGCCCAGGGTGCCGGTGGTCACGAAGTTCTCGGCGCGCTGGAAGCCCAGGTAGGTTTCCGGCGACTGCACTTCGTTCATGTCCGGTGCGGCCTGGATGCCCTTGGCATCGGCTTCGATCAAGCCGCCCGCCACCTTGGTAGCGCCCGCCTCACGCAGCAGTTGCTGGATCACTCGCTCGGACTCGGCGTAGTCACCCTCGCCAAAATGGTGATAGCGGATCTGGCCCTTGGCATCGGCAAAGTAATGCGCCGGCCAGTACTGGTTGTTGAAGGCGCGCCAGATCTTGTAGTTGTTGTCGATGGCCACCGGGTAAGTGATGCCCAGGTCCTTCATGGCCTTGGTGACGTTGTTCACGTCGCGTTCGAAGGCGAATTCCGGAGCGTGCACACCGATCACCACCAGGCCCTGGTCGCGGTATTTCTCGGCCCAGGCCTTGACGTACGGCAAGGTGCGCAGGCAGTTGATGCAGGAGTAGGTCCAGAAATCCACCAGCACCACCTTGCCTTTCAACGCCTCGGCAGTCAGTGGCTCGGAGTTGAGCCATTGCACGGCACCGTCCAGCGGCGGCAACTGGCCTTCCACTGGCAGCGTGTCACTGTGGTTGGCGGCCATCATCGCGCCGCCGGCCATCATCGCCCCGCTCTTCTGTTCAGGCTTGGCGCTGAGTTTTTCCACCAGGCTTTGTTCCAGGCCTCCGGTTGACGCCGTCGACAGGCGCGCCAGGATCCCGGTGTCCAGGCCCAGGGCGATGGCCGCCACACCGGCCAACATCAGGGCGCCGAGCCCACGACGCAGCCATTCACCAGCGCCCAGCGAACGCTTCATGAAACCGAAGACTTTACCGCCGACCAGCAGCGCCAAGGCCAGGGAGGTGGCAGCCCCTGCCGCGTAGGCCAGCAAGAGCAAGGTAGTGCCGATACTGGCGCCCTGCAGCGCGGCGCCCGTCAGCACCAGCCCGAGGATGGGCCCGGCGCACGGCGCCCACAGCAGCCCGGTGGCCACGCCGATCAGGAACGATGCGCCCGGACGCGGCCGCGAATCGGCCCCGGCGGCTTCCGACAGGCGACTGCCCGCGGCCACCAGCGGCCGGGTCAGGCGCTCGGACAGGCTTGGCAGCAGCAGTGTCAGCCCGAATAGCGCAACAAACAGCAACGCGAGCCAGCGACCGTACTGATTGACTTGCACCACCCAACCGCCGCCCACCGCCGCGAGCGAGGCGACCAGGGCGAAGGTCATCGCCATCCCCAGCAGCAGCGGCAAGCCACTGCGCAAAAACGGCTGCCCGGTGCGAGCGAAGACAAAAGGCAGAACCGGCAGGATGCAGGGACTGACAATCGTCAGCACGCCGCCCAGATATGCGAGAACCAAAAGCCACATGGGGTAGACCCTTATAGGAAGACATTGAATTAAGTCGCGGTGAACGTCATGGCTGCGCCGTTCATGCAGTAGCGCAGGCCGGTGGGTGCCGGGCCGTCATCGAACACGTGGCCCTGATGACCGCCGCAGCGGCGGCAGTGGATTTCCTTGCGTACCACGCCGAAGGAGGTGTCGACGTGGCTGGCCACGGCGTTTTCCAGGGGTTGCCAGAAGCTGGGCCAGCCGGTGTGGCTTTCGAATTTGGTGGCTGAGGCGTACAGGGGCAAAGCGCAACCGGCGCAGGCGAAGGTGCCGTTGCGGTGTTCACTGTTGAGGGCGCTGCTGTAGGGGCGTTCGGTGCCCTCCTCCCGCAGGATCGCGTACTGCTCGGCGGTCAACAGGGTGCGCCATTCGGCGTCGGTGTGGCTGACTTCGAAATGTTCGGCGGCTTCGGCTTCGGCGATCAGGGCGGGGCCGGCGTTGATTTTTTGCAGCAGGCCACCGGCGATTACTGCGAGGCCGAGGCCGCCGCCGGCGAGCAGGATCTGTCGACGTGAATACATGAGTTGCTCCTCACACAAGTGCGGATGGCTGGCGAAGCCCCTATGGCTGATAAACAAACTGTGGCGAGGGAGCTTGCTCCCGCTGGAGTGCGCAGCGCTCCCGGCTTTTTTGGGGCCGCTGCGCGACCCAGCGGGAGCAAGCTCCCTCGCCACAATGAGGGGGGCGTACTTTTGCCGTTGCGATGAGTAAGGTTAGGCCCGGGGTGGTCGCGGAATCCTCACGCAGAGTTAAACAATTCGTGATAACTACACTGTTGCAAAAGCCGCACAATGCGCGAATCAAGAAGACAGGTTTCTATCAATGGATCAGCCCAAACGTGTCCTGGTGGTCGAGGACGATGCCCATATTGCCGATTTGATCTGCCTGCACCTGCGGGACGAGCAGTTCGAGGTGGTTCACAGTGCCGATGGTGACGAAGGCCTGCGCCTGCTGGAGCAAGGCGGCTGGGATGCGTTGATCCTGGACCTGATGCTGCCCGGCGTCGACGGCCTGGAGATCTGCCGGCGGGCCCGGGCGATGACGCGCTACACGCCGATCATTATCACCAGTGCCCGCTCCAGCGAGCTGCATCGCATCCTCGGCCTGGAACTGGGGGCGGATGACTACCTGGCCAAGCCGTTTTCCATGCCGGAGCTGGTGGCGCGGGTCAAGGCGCTGCTGCGCCGGGTCGACGCCATGGCGCGCAACTTGAAGATGGACGCCGGCAGCCTCGACCTCGGCCAGTTGTTCATCAACCCGCTGACCCGTGACGCCACCCTGCAAGGCCAGCGGCTGGACCTCACGCCCCGGGAATTCGACCTGCTGTACTTTTTCGCCCGCCAACCGGGCAAGGTATTCTCGCGCATGGACCTGCTCAACGCCGTGTGGGGCTACAGCCACGAAGGTTACGAACACACCGTCAATACCCATATCAACCGTCTGCGGGCCAAGGTCGAGGCCGATCCGGCCAACCCGGCGCGCATCCTCACGGTGTGGGGCCGTGGCTACAAGTTTGCCGAGCAATCGGCATGAGGCTGACCCTTACCCAGCGCCTGTCCCTGGTGTTCGCGCTGTTGCTGCTGATTTGCAGCGGCACGTCGGCCTGGCTGCAAGTGCGCTCCAACCACATGCATGAACTGGAAGTGGTGCAAGGCCTGTCCCGCGACCTCGCCGCGCACATCGCCCGGGATACGCAGTTGATGGACGCCGACGGTCTCAAGCCGGACGCGGTGCGCAACCTGTTCAGCCAGTTGATGCTGGTAAACCCGAGTGTCGAGGTGTACCTGCTGGACATTAACGGGCGTGTGGTCGGCAACGCTGCGCCCAGCGGCCACCTGCGCCGCGACCAGGTCAACCTGGAGCCGGTGCGCCGTTTCCTCAGCGGCGCGATGCTGCCGATCCTCGGCGACGACCCACGCAGCGTCGACGGCCTCAAGGTGTTCAGCGCCGCGCCGCTGCGGGTCAACGGCCAGCAGGCCGGCTACCTGTATGTGGTGCTGCTGGGCGAAGCCCATGATGTGTTCGACGCCCGGGATGCCACCGGCATGGCACTGAACATCGCCCTGTGGTCCATCGCCCTGGTGGCATTGTTGTGCTTGCTCGCGGGTTTGACCGCGTTCGCCTGGATCACCCGGCCCTTGCGGCAACTGACCGAGAAGGTCGGCCAGTTCGACATCAACGGCGCACCGAAAGTCCCGCAGGCCGTGGCGCCCGAGGTTGCCAGCCAGGATGAAATCGCCGTGCTCGACCACGCCTTCGTGCAGATGGAGAACCGCCTGGGTGAACAGTGGCGCGCCATCACCCACCAAGAGCAGGAACGCCGGGAGATGGTCGCGAATATTTCCCATGACCTGCGCACACCGTTGGCCTCCTTGCATGGCTACCTGGAAACCCTGTCCCTGAAAGACGCCAGCCTGACCCCGCAGGAACGCCGGCGTTACCTGGGCATCGCCCTCGACCAGAGCCGCAAGGTCGGCGGGCTGGCCCAGTCGCTGCTGGAACTGGTACGCCTGGAACACGGGTTTGTACAGCCGGTCATCGAAGGCTTTTCAATACCCGACCTGGTGCAGGACATTTTCCAGAAGTTCGAACTGACCGCGGAAGCCCGGGCGATCACCCTCACCGCCAGCCTGCCGCCGGTGGTGCCAACCGTATTGGCCGACCTGGGCCTGATCGAACGGGTACTCACCAACCTGCTGGATAACGCCCTGCGCCATACACCGCCCAATGGCGAAGTTGAAGTGACCCTGGCCCCCAAGTCCGGTTTTGTTGAAGTCACGGTAAGTGACAGCGGCCCCGGGATTTCGGCGGATCTGCGCGAAGGTCTGTTCCTGCGCGCCTTCACCATTGGCGGGGCTCGACGCGATGGCGGCCTGGGCTTGCGCATCGTGCACCGGATCCTACAACTGCACGGTCAGGAAATCCGCCTGATCGATGTGCCAGGACGCGGCGCGACGTTCACGTTCGCCCTAGAAACCCGAGCAGCAGTTCGTTGACCTTGGGCCCCTGTTCGTTCTGAATCCAGTGGCCGCAGTTGGCCAGGACGCTTTGTTGCAGGTTCGGCACGACGTCGGGCATGCGCTTGAGGGTGTGGGCTTCGAACACGCCGACCGGGTCGCGGTCGCCGATCAGGAACAGCGTCGGTTGCAGCACCTGCCTGCCGGCGAGGAACTCGGTACGCTGCCAGTTGCGCTCGAAGTTGCGGTACCAGTTCAACGGGCCGCGAAAGCCGTCATTGGCGAAGGTCTGAACATACACGTCGAGGTCCTGCTGGCTGCACCAGGCCGGGAGCGTACCGGGCAGCGGCACACCTTCCAGCAGCTTCGCGCTGGCGGGTTTCTTCTGCAGGAAAACGTCCTGGTCCTGCATGAACAGCCGTAATGTCCGCTCGATATCGGCATCCAGTTCCTTTTCAGCCACGCCCGGGGCCTGGAAGTACAGGATGTAATTGAAGCGATCGGCGTACAGCTCGCGCATAATCTCGATCACCGGCCTGCGGGAGCGTCCGGCGAACGGTACCGACATCGTCACCAACTGGCTGACGCGCTCTGGCTCGAGCAACGCCAGGTGCCAGGCCACCACGGCGCCCCAGTCATGGCCAATCATGACGACCCGGCGATGCCCGAACAGGTCCATGGCGCCCTGGATATCGGCGCACAGGGTCAGCAGGTCATAGTCGGCCACTTCCGGCGGCGCGCTGGATTGTCCATAGCCGCGCATTTCCGGGACAAACACCCGATAACCCTGGGCCACCAGCGCCGGAATCTGCTCGCGCCAGGAGTGCCAGCACTCGGGAAACCCATGCAGCAACCACACCGGCGGGCCGCTCTCGGGGCCGGCGATGTGCACGTTCAACTCAATGCCGTTGACCTTGACCTTCTGCTGCTGGGTTTCGCTCATCACTGGGTTCCTTGTGTGGGGTTCGCTCGCGGTATTCCCGGGGAGAACAAGCCATCACGCGCTTGAAAGCATTGCTGAAAGCGCTGTCTGACTGATAACCCAGGGACTGGCCGATCGTGGACACGCTGTTGTCGCTGGCTTTCAAGGCCTGTACCGCCAGGTGCATACGCCAGCGGGTCAGGTATTCCTGCGGTGCCAGCCCTACCCGTTGCTTGAAGTGCAAGGCGAAGGTGGAGCGGGATTGACTCGCCACGCCGGCCATTTCACTCAATGTCCAGCGCCGGGCGGGTGCTGCGTGAATTTCCCGCAGCACCGGGGCCAGCCTTGGATCCGTCAAGGCTCCCAGCCAGCCGGTGGTATGGGTGCCCATGGAAGATTGATAGAGCCGCAGGATTTGCACCAGCATCATTTGCGCCAAATGCTCGGTCATCAGCGCCGCGCCTTGTAACGGGCTGGCGTATTCCCGGGCCAGGCGATCCAGGCACCAACGCAACACGGCGGCCTGTTCGGAGTTGGCACTCACGCGCAACACCGGCGGCAGGCTGTCCAGCAACAGTCGGGCGTCGTCCCCGTAGATAAATCGTCCGCCGATCAAGAACAGATCCACCGTGGCACCCACCGTGGCGATGCCTCCCACCGCATCGGCATACACCTCACGTGCATCGAGTCCTTCAGGGCACAGATTGCTGGACAGCCTCCACGGGCGTGCCTGGGTCAACAGGAAACAATCTCCCTCATACAAGCGTATCGGTACTGCCAGCCCTTCCACTTCCAGCCAGCAACTACCCTCCACCACGGCGTTGAACTTGATGCCATCCGGCGCCGCAAAGTCAATGGCCCAGGTGCCCCCAGCCTTCAGGCCGGCGAAGGTCGAGCGATGGCTTTTTAACAGTGCCAGCACATCGGAAAGGGTATCCATAAAAGCTCCGGACGATCGCGACAGAAACACGGACTCTAGGGCATTCCGCGTCCGGGCTCCAGCGAGAGACTCTAGGCCTCCCATAAGGAGATCTTTCATGGCTGACAAACAAACCCCAATTGGCAGCGGCTTCGATGCCGGCACTACCGCCCAGCAAGCCTTGGCGGGCAGCGATTTGCAAGGCAAGACGGTGATTGTCACCGGTGGCTACTCCGGCATTGGCCTGGAAACGGTTCGCGTGTTGGTCGACGCGGGTGCGCAGGTGATCGTTCCCGCGCGGGATCCTGAAAAGGCCGAACGCAACCTCTCGGGCATCATCGGTGTTGAACACGCCAGCCTGGATTTACTCGACCCGATTTCCATCGACCGTTTTGCCGAAAACTTCCTCGCCAGCGACCGGGCATTGAACCTTCTGATCAATAGCGCCGGAATCATGGCCACACCACTGCAACGGGATACGCGAGGTTTCGAAGCGCAGTTCGCCACCAACCACCTGGGCCACTTCCAGCTAACCGCGCGGTTGTGGCCGGCGCTGCGTGAGGCTAATGGCGCACGAGTGGTTTCGGTATCATCCCTCGGCCATCGTCTCAGCCCTGTGCATTTCGATGACCCGCAATTTGAACACCGCCCCTATGACAAGTGGCTCGCCTACGGCCAATCAAAAACCGCCAACGCACTGTTCGCGGTAGCACTGGACCGACGAGGTAAAGCGGAGGGTGTGCGCGCATTTTCCGTGCACCCGGGGGAAATCCTCACCGACCTGATCCGCTACCTGGACAAGGACGACCTGGCATTCGTCGGCGCACTGGATGAGCACGGCAATATCCGCCGCGCCAGTCACTACAAGAACCCCGAGCAAGGCGCCGCGACCTCGGTGTGGTGCGCTGTCAGCCCGCAACTGGAGGGCATGGGCGGACTCTACTGCGAAGATTGCGATGTGGCCGCTTCGTCGCAGGATGACACCCGGCGCAACGGAGTAAGACCCTGGGCTGTCGACCCGGAGCACGCCGAACGTTTGTGGCTCTTGAGCCAGCAACTGTGCAGTGTCTCGTTGTAGTTTGGGGCTCTTGTGTTCATAGAGAGATCGACCACCAGCGCGGCAATAACTGCCGCACCCGCGCTTCGCCAAACCGGTCATCAATCAGCATTACCACCCCTCGGTCCTGCTGGCTGCGGATCACCCGGCCCGCGGCTTGCACCACCTTCTGGATGCCCGGATAAAGGTAGGTGTAGTCATAACCGGCGCCGAAAATCGCGCCCATCCGCAGCTTGAGCTGCTCGTTCACCGGGTTGAGTTGCGCCAGGCCCAGGGTGGCGATAAACGCGCCGATCAGCCGGGTGCCCGGCAGGTCGATGCCTTCGCCGAATGCGCCGCCAAGCACGGCAAACCCGATGCCCTGGCTGTGCTGGGTGAACTGGTCGAGAAATGCCTGGCGTTCAGCCTCGGCCATGCCCCGTGACTGCTGCCACAGCGGGATGCGCGGGTGCCGCTCGGCAAGCAATTGCGCCACTTGCTGCAGATAATCAAAACTGCTGAAAAACGCCAGGTAGTTGCCCGGCGCCTGGGCAAACTGCGCTGCAATCAGCTCGACGATGGGCTCCAGGGACGCCTGGCGATGCACAAACCGGGTGGAGATCCGGTCGACGATATGCACCCGCAGCTGCTCGGCCTTGAACGGTGATTCCACATCCACCCAGGCCGTGTCGGGCGGCATTCCCAGCAAGTCCGCGTAGTAGTGCCGTGGGCTCAGGGTTGCGGAAAACAACACGCTGCTGCGGGCCGCTGTCAGCCGGGGCCGAATGAATTCGGCGGGCACCACGTTGCGCAGGCACAGGTTTGATGAACTGCGCTTGCCGCTGAGTTCGCGTTTGCTGATGTCGAAAATGAAGTGTTCGTTGAACAGCTCGGCGACCTTGGCAAACTGCAAGGCCTCGAAGTAGAAGGCTTGCAGTTCGCCATTGAGTGCTTCGGGATGGTCGTTGAAATATTCACCCATGGCACTGGTGCACAGGCTCAGCGCCTGCAGCAGTTTGTCGGGTTTCTGGGCGTAGGCCTGATAAGGTGCCACTTGCTCCTTGTGCAGGGCATTCCACTCACGGTTCAGGCGCTGGAGCGGCTTTTTCAGCGGCTCGGGTGCGATCTCGCGCAGGGTCTTGAGCGTGTACTGGTCGAGGGCCGCGCTGTACATCGAGCGGCCACGCTCCACCAGGTTGTGGGCTTCGTCCACCAGCACCGCGACGCGCCACTGGTTGAGCTGGGCCAGGCCGAACAGCATGGCGCCGAAGTCGAAGTAATAGTTGTAGTCGGCGACCACCACGTCGGCCCAGCGTGCCATTTCCTGGCTCAGGTAATAGGGGCAGACGTCATGGGCCAAGGCGACTTCCCGCAGGTTGCGCTGGTCCAGCAGGCGCACGCGGGAAGCGGCTTCGCGGGCCGCCGGCAAGCGGTCATAAAAACCCTTCGCCAGTGGGCAGGAGTCGCCGTGGCAGGCTTTGTCCAGGTGTTCGCAGGCCTTGTCCCGCGCCACCAGCTCCAGCACCCGCAATGGCAGATCGGGGCTGCTGTCATACAGCACCTGCGCCGCATCCAGCGCGAGTTTGCGGCCCGGAGTCTTGGCGGTCAGGAAGAATACCTTGTCCAGCTGTTGCGGCGCCATGGCCTTGAGCATCGGGAAAATCGTGCCGACGGTCTTGCCAATTCCGGTAGGCGCCTGGGCCATCAGGCAGCGGCCGGTGCTGACCGCCTTGTAGACCGTTTCCGCCAGGGCGCGCTGGCCCGGGCGAAACGCCGCATGGGGAAAGCCCAGGGTAACCGCTGCGGCATTGCGGGCTTCGCGCTGGTGCATTTCCTGTTCGGCCCAGCCGAGGAACAGGGCGCATTGCTGCACGAAGAATGCCTGCAGGTCATCAGCCTGAAACCGTTGGCTGAGCAGCGTCTCGTGCTCGCCAACAATGTCGAAGTACACCAGCGCCAGGACAATCTCCGACAACCCGAGCTTCTGGCACATCAACCAGCCGTAGACCTTGACCTGGGCCCAGTGCAGTTGCCGGTGGTTGGCCGGTTGTTTGTCCAGGTCGCCGCGATAGGTTTTCACCTCTTCCAGCTGGTTGCGGTCCGGGTCGTAGCCATCCGCCCTGCCCCGGACTTTCAACTGCTGGTATTCGCCCTCCAGCGCGACTTCATTCTGGTAATGGGCGCTGCGCCGCGAGGCCACGGTGCGGTGGCCGACAATCCCTTCCTGGGCACTGGGAGACGGGGTAAAGCGCAGGTCGAGGTCGCCGACCTTGGCGGTGAATTCACATAACGCACGCACCGCAACGCTGTAGCTCAAGCGGCCTGCCCCGCCCAGCGCACATAACACACAGTGACGGGCATCTGGTGTTCGCCGCAGAACTCCAGCCAGCGCAACTGGTTGTCCTGCAGGCGATCACCGGGGCCTTTGACTTCGATCATGCGGTAGGTTTTTTCTTCGGGCCAGAACTGGATCAGGTCGGGCATGCCGGCGCGGTTGGCGCGGATATCCAGCAGCAGGCGTTCGAACCAGTGGCGCAGGTGCGCCGCTGGCAGGCAGTCGAGGGCCTGATCGAGCAGTTCTTCGCTGAGCACATTCCAGAACACGAAGGGTGACTGGATGCCCCATTTGTCTACATAACGCTGGCGAATGGTGTGCTTGTAGCGCCCATCGTCCAGTTGGCCCAGGCACTCGGCGAACAGCTCGGCGCGCCGCAGATGAAAATCCTCGCTGTGCAGGTCTACCGGCCCGCGCTGGAACGGGTGGAAAAACGACCCCGGCAACGGCGCGAAAATCGCCGGCCAGCACAGCAGGCCAAACAGCGAATTGATCAGGCTGTTCTCGACGTAATGCACGGGTGCACCATGGTCGCTGAGGTGCGCCTGTACGCAATACTCCACCGACATCATCGGTTCCGGAGCCGGCAGTTCGAGGTCCAGGCGCACGATCTCGCGGGGTTTTGCCTTGGGCAGCGCCGGCTCGCCGAGCTTGCGTCGCAGCCTGGGTATCACGCGCAGCAAGTGCTGCTGTTCGGCAGCGCTTTCCGGGGCCTGTTGCGCCTCACGGGCCAGCCCCATCGCCTGGGCAAAATCCTCCTGGCGCTCCAGCACCCGGATCAGCCGCGCCCGTGCGCCGGGATAGGTGCAGCCCCGGTAGATAGCTTCCGCCAGGGCCAACTCGGCGCTGCGCTCACAATACTGGCCCACCTGGAACAACAGCTTGGCTCGACGTTTCTCCAGCCAGGGGTTGTCGGTGTGCAAGGTAGCGATTTGTTCCAGCACGCCATCGAGTGCCTCGCCCGCTTCAAAGGCCTGCTGGCACTGATGCAGGAACAGGAAGCCGTGCACATCGTCACGGCTGCGCAAACCGCGGGATTCGGCGCAGAATTCGACTTTCTCGTAGGTAAAGATCCCCAGGTCCGCCAGCACAAATTCCGACCAGTCCTGATAGAGATTACCGAAGAACATCAGGCGCAGGCGGTCGCACAGTTCCATCACGGTGAGGCTGTAAAGCTGATCGGCCAGGTCCGGGCACCAGTGCTGGAAGTGACGCAGTTCACAAAACTGAGTTGACAGCGTTTCCAGCCAGTCCGCCTTCCTGGCCTTGGGTTGCTCGATCCAGGGTTTGAACGCCGCCAGGATTTCCGCTTTCTGCAACAGGCCGAACAACTCGCCGAACGACAACAGGCATTGATCCGTCACCCAACCCTGTTCCAGCAAAGGCACGACCGCCTCGTGCACCGCGCCGATCTCGACATAGTTGAGCTTGCCCGCCCGGAAATGCGCGCCCTTGCGCATCACCATGCGTACCAGTAACGCCTGGGATGCCTGCGGCAAGCTGTCAAATTGCTGAATGAAATGCTCTTCGTCCGGGGCCAGCAAATCGGCATAACGCTGCCCCAGCCAGGCGAGCACTTGGCGGAAGTTATGCAGGTAATAGAGCGGATCTTCTAGGGGATTGGACATTTCAGGCACTGGATCAACCACTGTTTATGCATACAGAGTGCCGTCCCTGACCGACTGTTGCAATCAGTAATAGATCAAAGGCACACGCAACTTTTTGCGTAATAATGATCAGATGGCTGTCAGCCACATTAAATGAGTCTCCCCCGACCGCTCAGGTGCGGGGTTTTCGAAGGATCAGGGTAAGGGTTATGAGCATGAAGAATTTGGGTCTGGCGGTGGGTATGTTCACGTTGCTGGTATTGGCCGGTTGCTCCACGCAGACGGTGGTGACGTTGCAGAACGGCACTCAATACCTGACCAAGGACGTGCCCAACGCGAAAACGGCCGATGGCTTCTACGAATTCACCGACATCGCCGGCAAGCATATTCGCGTCAAGGCCGATGACGTCGCGACCGTGATGAAGGAGAAATAAAAAGTGGGAGCCCGTCGGCTCCCACTTTTCTTTGCCATGATCGTTCCCACGTTCTACGTGGGAATGCATCCCGTGACGCTCCGCGTCACCACTGCGCAAGACATGAACCGTGGGTTGGCAGTTGGACGCAGAGCGTCCGGGGCGGCGTTCCCACGCAGAGCGTGGGAACGATCAATCCGTGGCGCTACTTAGCCGATGGAAACCCCATCGCCCCAAACCCCGGCGAGCCCAACGCCAACCAGCGTCACCGAGTCCGCGCCAAAGCTCAGCACGGTATCGCCCCCCACCACCTTGGCGTGGTCACGCCAGTCCGCACTGCCCTCCACGTCCCGGAACACCAGCTTGTCGGTCGGCTGATAACCAATCACCCGGTCCTGCCCAAACTGCCCGCCGAACAGAAAGGTGTTATGCCCGCTGTTGTCGCGGATCGTGTCATTGCCCCTGCCGCCCTCGATGAAATCCACACCCTTGCCACCCTGGATCAGGTCATCGCCATCACTGCCGATGATGAACGTGTTGCCCTTGTGCGGCTCGGCATTGCGGTTGAGGTCCTGCACCCAGGTATTGGCCCGGGCCGGGTCCGACAGGTTGGCCACGATAATCGTCGAGTCCCGGCTGGTCAGGTCGTAGAACTGCGAGTCCAGGACCCGCGTCATGCCATCCCCATACCCGGTGGGCAAATGAGAAAGCCAGGTGGGAACATTGACGATGGAAAACGGCAGGACATTCCACAGCGTCGACGCGTAGTGATCGTTGAAGCTGACGATATTGTCCGTGGTCGACTCATGGGGCTTGTCGTGCACGCCCAGTGACGAGAAGTTGAACGACGAGCCGTCCAGCGCGCGAAACACCGGGTCGTTTTCATAACCGATGTTCAGCACCTTGTCGCCGGCACTCTGGGTTGGCGAGGCATAGGCCACATAGTTGGAGTCCTTGTAGAACCCCGACCATTTATTGCCGCTCAGGTCGGCCATGCTGTTGACCGCCAGGCCACCCAGGCTATGACCGCTGACCACCACGTCCTTGCCCGTCAGGCCATGACTGCCGGCATACGCCGCGACATCCTTGAGCAAGGTGCCAAAGGCTTCGCCGGCGTAGTTTTTCGCGTAGTCCTTGGGCCCCAGCGCCGCCAGCAGGTCACTGACCAGATCGCCGATGGAGTCGCTGATCAAGGTTTCCCGAGGCCCCGAAGTCCCGCGAAAACCAATGCCGATTTCCAGCAGCTTGCCGTCGCCATCGTACTTGCCCAGCACTTCCACCTGCGCGGTGGTGTAGCCGGGCTTTTCACCGAAGAACGTGCCCCGGGCGTCCACCTTGCCGCCGTAGCCCAGGGTACTGGCGCTGATGGGCGTCCAGCCGGCCTTGTTGACCGCCTCGAGGGCGGCTTTTTCCGAGTCGGGGTTCCAGGGAATCCCTGGAATAACCCCCTGTGAATCGGTGCTGCCCAGCAGCGCGCCCACCAGAGTGGCGGGCAGCCCCAGGCCAAAACCGTTGTGCTGGTAACCCACGGCAAAGCCGTTGTCCAGATTGTGATAGGAGTACAGCGTGATCGCCATGGCATCGGCGAACAACGCTTTGGAGCCCTCGGTGCCGAGGTTTTTATAGTCGAAAACACCCATGGTATTGCCTCTCTTTTGTTGGAATTGTCGAGAAAGCCGAATCTGCACAAATGGACGATTGGAACCGGATCAATGTGGGAGCGGGCTTGCTCGCGAAGGCGGTGTGCCAGTCGGTGGATGGGTTGACTGATCCACCACTTTCGCGAGCAAGCCCGCTCCCACATTTCCAACTGCGGTGTTTAGAAAGCCCAGTCCAGGCTCAGCCCGACCCCATGGACTTTCTCCTTGCTGGCCAGCAGGCCGTTGTAATCCAGATTCACCTTCGCCTCCTTGCTCAACGCCAGGCTGACCCGCGCCCCCACCAATGCCGCATCACGCACCATCGACGAACTCTCCACAGTGAACGAAGGGCCGCCCGAGGCAAACGCCAGGTGCCGCTCGGAATCGACGCTGCTCAGGTTGTGCTGCCAACCCAGGGTGCCGGAAAGCTCCAGTTGCTGATGGTCATTGATATTCAAGGTTTTCAGCGCTCGAGCACCCAGGGTACTCAACACCACATCGCGGCTGTCATCCCGGCCCTTCAAGGCCGCCGCATCACCCTTCTCGGTAAACCCATCGGCATCCAGATGCACATACGCCAGGTTGGCGAACGGTTCCAGGGCCAGGGGTTGCAGGTTCAGGCGATACGCCGCTTCGGTAAACACCTGGGTACTGCGGGCATCCACCTTGGCTTTCTGCTTGCCGGCGACTTCACCGTATTGCAGCTCGCGCTTCACATCGGCGCGGTGCCAGCTGTAGGTCGCACCACCGCTCAAGCGCAAGGCACCGATTTCATGCCCGGCATACGCACCCAGGTGATAGCTGTCCACCGATGCCCGGGAATGGGTGTCGCTGCCCATGTTCAGCGATGTATCGCTGTACCCCGCCACCAGGCCTACACGGGTGTCTTCATCCAGCGCGCCGTCCACACCCGCCAGCATGCCGCCGATGGAGGTGGTGTAGCCCGCCGTATCGCTGCCGCTGTTGGTCTTGCCCCAGGCGCCCAACGCCTTGACCCAGACGTTGCCACGGCTGTCGACGGTCTGGCTCGATGCGCCCATTGCCCCTTGCTGCAAACGCTCGCCCACGGCTTCGCGCAGGTAGCGGTTGTCATTCACCAACGCGGTTTCCAGCGCCGGGTAGATCTCCCCGGACAGCTGCTGGAATGCACCCTGGGCCGAGGCCGCATTCGGCGCCAGCAACAGGCTTTCGTACACGGCGTTGCCCGCGCCCAACTGCTCGGCAGCAGCGGCCACCGAACGTTGGTTCGGGGTGGCGGCCACACTGGCAAAGGTGTTGGCATTGCGCCCCACATCCAGCTGCACGCCGTTGGCGGCGTAGTTCAGGGTACCGCCGATAAACAGATAGTTGGGCAGCACCGAACCGAAGCTGCCGGTAATCCCGCCTGCAGCCTGCAGGATGTTGTACTGGCGACCGATCAGGCTTTCGGCCTGGGTCTGGGTCAGCAGCGTCGGGCTGTTTTCCAGGGCCAGGGTCACCGTGCCGCCGCTGAGGGTGGCCTTGCCACCGGCGACGATGCGATCACTGTTGGTGGCCGACAACTCCACCGCATAGGTAGAGCCCGCCGCGAAGTTCACATCCCCGGCCACGTTCAGGGTGCCGATGGAGTTGCCCGGCGCCACGGTACCGCCGCTGTTCGCTGTCAGCGAACCAATGCGCCCGGAACCGCCCACTACGCCGCTGCTGCTGACGGTAACGTCGGAGGTGATCGAGCCATTGATCGCCAGCAACCCTTGGTTGACCAGGGTTGGGCCGCTGTAGGTATTGGTGCCGGTCAGTACCAGCGCGCCAATGCCCTGCTTGGTCAAGCCGCCATGCCCGGAGATATCGTTGCTCCACACATCCAGCCCGCAATGCACATCGGTGCACGTGCGCTGGGTCGGTTTGCCGGCATCCACCACGGCGCCAATCCCTGGCAGGTCCGCGACAAACTGGCCGGAGCCGTAGGCGCCGTCGATACGAAACTCCGCCGGGATATCCTCAGCCGTCACAAACATCCCCGGGCCGTTGATGGCCTTGCCCAGGTTGATCATGCCCCAACCGTACAGCGAGTCGATGCCCGGTGCGCCGAGGTCGGTCGCGGTGGTTTTCAGCAGCGTGGAGATCTGGTCGCCGCTCATGTACGGGAAGCGCTCCATCAACACCGCTGCACTGCCGGCCACATGCGGCGCGGCCATGGAGGTGCCGTTGAAATTGGCGTAGTCGGTGGTCAGGTTTTCCAGGGAGGTGCCGTTGATCACCGAACTGTAGATCTTGGTGCCGGGGGCCGCGACGCAGAAGCTGGCGGCATACCCGCAGCGCGAGGAAAAGGTACTGATCACGTAAGGATCGGAACTGGCGGTGTCGGGATTCTGTTGCAAGGCCGCCACCGACAGCCAGTTGGGTGCAATCTCCGGCACGAAGTACGCCAGGCCCGAGATCGCATCCGGGTTGTTGCGGTTGTAATCGTTGCCGGCGGCAAAGATCGTCAGCACGCCGCTGCGGGCCGCATCAATGGCGCCCTGATAAGCGCCACCTGCGATCGTCCCAAGGATCGGCCGAATGTTATTGAACTGCGCCTGGGCTTCATTGACCGTGAAGTTGGGGAATGCCGGATCTCGGCCGCCCTTGGCGTACTGGTCACCGATGCCGATGCCCCAGCTGTTGTTGATAATGCGTGCGCCGCTGGCCACCAGCGCGTCCCAACCGGCTTTGTAGACCGCACCGTCGTTGCCCAGGATGATCCCGTCTTCGGGGCCCGGGTCACCATTTTCGGCGCTGATGATCTGCGCATCGAACGCCACGCCGTGCATTGGCCCGCCGTCGCGGTTACCCGCAGCGATCCCGCCTACGTGGGTGCCGTGATTGCCGAGCTTGCCGTTGGAACCCAGGGAAGGCGTGCCGTCGTAGCGAAACGCGTCCCCGGCCTTCACCGGGATGTACGGGTCGGTGTATTGGCGAATGCCTTCGGTCACGAGCGTGACCACTTTGCCGGGGCTGGCGAATTCCGGATGCTGGGCATACACCGGCTGGTCGAAGATCCCCAGCTTCACGCCCTTGCCTGTGTAGCCGGCGGCGTAGGCGGCGTCTGCATGCACGGCGCCCAGGCCCCAATCGGCCTTGAATTCATTACTGCGCCAACTGGCAGCATCTCCCAGTTTTCCGGTTTCCACGTAGGGTGCGGCCTGGGCGGTACCCAGGCTGGCCAGGCAACACAGCAACGCGCCGTATGGCACGCAGCTCAGGGCCTTGAGCGGGTAGCCCGGGCCTGTTGGGATGGCGGATTGAAACCCTCGTTTTGTTTTTTTCACGGTGACCTTCCTTAGTTTTTATTGCACTTGTATAAATCACGTTTCTCCCAAGCGTCGCCGACCCAATGTGGGAGCGGGCTTGCTCGCGAATGCGGTGGCTCAGTTACAGGTGCGTCGACTGACACACCGCATTCGCGAGCAAGCCCGCTCCCACAGTTGACCTCTTTCGGCCTCAGGATCTTGCTCAGAACTGCCAGTTCAGGCTCAACCCCACACCCTGGATTTTTTCCCGGCCAGCCAATTGGCCGGTGTAGTCGAGGTTTACCCGTGTGCTTTTGCTCAACGCCAGGCTCGCCTGCACGCCCACCAATGCCGCGTCGCGCATCAACGGCGAGCTTTGCACCGCAAACGACGGCCCTCCGGCGACAAACGCCAGGTGCTCTTCGGATTCAACGGCACTCAGGCTGTGCTGCCAGCCCAGCGAGCCGGAAACGTCCAGTTGCTGGCGGTCATTGAGGGGGAAGGTTTTTGCCGCCCGCAGGCCCAGGGTGCTCAGCACCGCATCGCGGCTGTCACTGCCACGCTCCAGCGCGGCGGCGTCGCCTTTCTCGTCAAAGCGTTCGTTGTCCAGATGCACGTAAGCCAGGTTGGCGAACGGCTCCAGCGCCACCGAGGACACGTTCAAACGGTAGGCCGCTTCGGTAAATACCTGGGCACTGCGCGCATCCAGCTTGGTCTTCTGCTTGCCGCTGACTTCGCCGTACTGCAAGTCGCGTTTCACGTCGCCGCGATGCCAGCTGTAGGCACCGCCGACGCTCAAGCGCCAATTGCCCAGCTCATGCCCGGCGTAGGCGCCGAGGTGGTAGCTGTCGATGGACGCCGATGAATGCGTGCCGCTGCCCATGTTCAGCGAGCTGTCGCTGTAACCGGCCACGAGACCGGCACGGGTCTGCTCGTCCAGCGCGCCGTCGACACCGGCCAGCATGCCGCCCAGTGAGCTGGTGTAGCCTGCCGTGTCGCTGCGGCTGTCGGTCTTGCCCCAACTGCCGAGCGCCTTGACCCACACGTTGCTCTCACCGGTAACCGGCGTATGGCGCAGGCGCTCGCCCACGGCATCGCGTAGCTGACGGCTGTCATTGATCAGCATTGTGCCGATGGCCGGGTAGATTTCTCCCGACAGCTGCTGTAAACCCGACTGCGCCGTGGCTGCCGAGTCTGACCGCAGGATGCTTTCGTACACCGGATTACCGGCGCCCAACTGCTCGGCGGCCGCCGCCACCGAACGCTGGTTACGAGTGGCACCGACACTGGCGAAACTCGCATCACTGCGGGCAATGCCCAGTTGCACACCGTTGGCGGCATAGTCGAGGGTGCCGCCGAGGAACAGGTAGTTGGGCAACACGGCACCGAACTGGCCCTGGATCCCGCCAGCCGCCTGGAGGATGTTGTACTGGCGCCCCACCAGCCTTTCCGCCTGTTGCAGGCTGAGCAGGGTCGGGCTGTTTTCCAGGGCCAGGGTCACGGTGCCGCCGCCGAGAATTGCCTTGCCCGTGGCGACAATCCGGTCGCTGGTGGTGGGGGTAAGTTCGACCGCATAGGTGGAGCCGGCGGCGAGGTTTACATCCCCGGCCACCTGCAAGGTGCCCACGGAATTGCCCGGCGCCACGGTGCCGCCGCTATTGACCTGTAACGCCGCGATGCGACCGGAGCCGCCCAACGTGCCGCTGTCATTGACCGTCACCGCGGACGTCAGCGAGCCATTCACCGCCAACCGGCCGCCATTCACGGTGGTCGGGCCACGGTAGGTGTTGTCGCCCGCCAGGATCAGGCTGCCCGCACCGGATTTGGTCAGGCTGCCTTCGTAGATACGCTGGGCCGCGGCTGCAGCACGGGCAGTGCCAACGGCATAGTCCGTCTGGTCCTGCTGACTCGCGCCGGCGCCCACGCCGTTCTCCCAGCCCTTATCGCGCAGGGTTTGCTGCCAGGCCAGGGTTTCGGCGCTGTCTTCGGCCTGACGCTGGATCAGCGCCTTGTCGGAGATCGCATTGCTCCACACATCGCCCTGCCCGGCCGCCAACGTGACATTCATCGGCCCGAGCAATTGCCCGGGCCCGTGCATTGCTCGGCCAAGGTCCGGCACGCCCCAGCCGACCTGAGTGGTCGGTGCATCGGTGACCGCGCCATTGAGCTGGGTGGCCGTGGTCAACAGCACCTGCAAGGCCTGTTCGTTGTTCAGGTATGGATAGCGTTCCATCACCAGCGCCAGTGCGCCGGTGGCATGGGGCGCCGACATCGAGGTGCCGGATTTCACCCCATAACCGCCATCGGGAATGGTGCTGTTGATCAACGCCCCGGGGGTGGAAATGCACCAGTACTTGGCGATGCCGCACTGGTTGTATTTCTGGTTGTTCGCCTTGTCCAGGCCCGATACCGCCAGCCAGTGGCCTTCCAGCTCCGGCTGGAAATACGGCAAGGCCGAACGCACGCTGGCGTTGGCGTAGCCGCTGTTGCCAGCACTAAACACGTTGATCACCCCGGCCTTGGCCACCTCCGCAGCGGCATCCAGCCAGGTGTTCTGGTTGTAGTGCTGGGCATAGGCAGCGTGCAGGTCGCCAATGGTCTGGTAGCTGACATCCTTGGGTTGGCTGCCCCAACTGTTATTGATCGCGCGCACGCCGGAATCCACCAGCGCGCTGTACACCGCCTTGAAGTACTTGGGGTCTGGCGTGGGGCCGAACAGGAAGCTGTCGCTGGCGTTGGTGTTGCCGACGTAGATCTGCGCGTTGTACGCCACGCCGTGCATGCCCACGCCATCGCGGGCCGCGCCCATGGTACCGGTCACGTGGGTGCCGTGGGAGTCATTGTTTGGGTTGAGCGCGCCGGTGGTCGTGAAGGGGCTGCCATCGACATAGGTGCCACTGGCGGTGACCGCGTGATAGCGGTCTTTTGAGGCTTCGGGATGGTTGGGGTCGAAACCCGAGTCCAGGGCGCCGATCTTCACGCCACTGCCGGTGATGCCGCTCGCATAGGCCTCGTTGGCTTTCATCCGGTCCAGGCCCCAGTCGCTCTGGAACTCGGCGGTGCGCCAACTGCCGGGGTCGCCGACTTTTCCGGCTTCGATGTACTGCCCGTGGGCCGCCACTGACAGCAGCAGCAAGGAGCCTGCGGTGAAGGGTTTGAAGCGAGGTGAACCAGTGATCATGAAGAGTCCCTTTTCTTATTGTTGAAATACCTGTGGCGAGGGAGCT
>NZ_JACARZ010000126.1:0-8919 GCF_013386315.1 Pseudomonas sp. P7779
CCGCAGCAACGGATATGCACCCCAACCGCCCAAATCCCTCCCAAGATGGCAAGTTGAACTCCACTCAGGTTTACTACTCCCTGAGTAACCGTTCCACCGGCCCCAAACGCCGGTCATCAAGGCCACCGAATGGACAAATACACCCCCCACACCTGGCAGCCCCACGAGCGCCCGAGCCTGCCGGGCTCGCCGTCGACGCCGCTGCATTCCACCCGCAAGCGCTGGGCCTACGCCCTCGTTGGCGTACTGGTGGCAATCACCGGTGGCCTCGGCAACTCGCTGGTGATCGCCAACCTTGTGTACCTCCAGGGCGCCCTGGGGGCCACGACGGCCGAGATGGCCTGGCTCCCCGCCGCCTACGTCATGACCAACGTCTCCATGAACCTGCTGCTGGTAAAATTCCGTCAGCAATTCGGCCTGCGTGCGTTCACCGAAGTGTTCCTGGTGCTCTACGCCCTGGTCACCTTCGGCCACCTGTTCGTCAACGACCTCAGCTCGGCCATCGCCGTACGCGCAGCCCACGGCATGGTCGGCGCCGCCCTCAGTTCCCTGGGCCTTTACTACATGATCCAGGCCTTTCCCGCAAAGTGGCGGATGAAAGCCCTGGTGCTCGGCCTGGGCACCGCGCAATTGGCGTTGCCCCTGGCCCGACTGTTCTCCGAAGACCTGCTGCAAATCGCCGAATGGCGCGGCCTGTACCTGTTCGAACTGGGCATGGCGCTGACCTGCCTGGGCTGCGTATTCCTGCTCAAGTTGCCCCCGGGCGACCGCTTCAAGACCTTCGAAAAACTCGACTTCCTGACCTTCGCCATCCTCGCCACCGGCGTCGCCTTGCTCTGCGCGGTGCTGTCCCTGGGCCGTATCGACTGGTGGCTGGAAGCGCCGTGGATCGGTATCGCCTCGGCCTGCTCGCTGGTGCTGATCATGGCCGGCCTGGCCATCGAGCATAACCGCTCCAACCCGTTGCTGATGACCCGTTGGCTGGGCAGCGGGGCGATGATTCGCCTGGCGTTGGCGGTGGTGCTGATTCGCATGGTGCTCTCGGAGCAGTCCACCGGCGCCGTGGGCTTCATGCAGATGCTGAACATGAGCAACGAGCAGATGCGCACGCTGTATTGGGTGATGCTGGCGGGGGCGATTGCCGGCCTGGCCGTGAGCGCGCTGACCATCAACCCCGCGCATTTGCTGATGCCGCTGATCATCTCCCTGGCCTTCATGGCCGTGGGCTCGGTGATGGACAGTTTCTCCAGCAACCTCACGCGTCCGCAAAACATGTACATCAGCCAGTTCCTGCTAGGCTTTGGCGGCACGTTCTTCCTCGGGCCGACCATGGTCCTGGGCACGAAGAACGTACTGACCAACCCCAGGAACCTGGTGAGTTTCTCGGTGCTGTTCGGGATCTGCCAGAACCTCGGCGGCCTCATCGGTGCGGCATTGCTCGGTACGTTCCAGATCGTGCGGGAGAAATTCCATTCCAGCATGATCGTCGAACACCTGACCCTGCTCGACCCGCGTGTGGCCGCACGGGTGGCCAGCGGCGGCTCGGCCTATGGCGGGGTGATCGCCGACCCCGAGCTGCGCAACCTCATGGGCATTCGCAGCCTGGCCACGGCCGCCACCCGCGAGGCGAATGTGATGGCCTACAACGATGTGTTCATGCTGATCGCGATCATCGCCATACTCACCATGATCTGGATCTTTATCCGCAGCCTCTGGCTGATGAGTACCACTAAAGCTGCCGCCAGTGCAGCGCCTCCCGTTCAACCCAGCGGCGCACTTTCTTCATGACCGAACCGACCACGACCACCACCAACGCCATCGCTTCCACGCCGGAAGGCACCGCGCCGCCGAGCATGCCGGCCACCGAACCGCGCTCCTTGCGGGTGCGCATCATCTCTTCCATGGGCTTTGCCGCGATTGCGATTATCGGCGTGCTGATCGTGCTCTACGCCTGGCAGTTGCCGCCCTTCAGCAGCGCCGTGGAAACCACCGAAAACGCCCTGGTGCGCGGCCAGGTGACGATCATCGGGCCGCAGCTCAGCGGCTACGTGTATGAAGTGCCGGTGACGGACTTCCAGTACGTCAAGGCCGGGGATTTGCTGGTGCGCCTCGATGACCGTATCTACAAGCAGCGCCTTGATCAGGCCCAGGCGCAACTGGCGGTGCAGCAGGCGTCCCTGGCCAATGTGGTGCAGCAACGCAACAGCGCCGAGGCGACCATCAAGCTGCGTCAGGCGGCCTTGATGGACAGCCAGGCCCAGGCCCGCAAAAGCACCGCGGATTTGCGCCGCAATGAGGAGTTGATCAGCGATGGGTCGGTGTCCAAACGCGAGCTGGACGTGACCCGCGCCGCCAATGCGCAAACCATCGCGGCCGTGGCCCAGGCCCAGGCCAACCTGGAAATCGCCCGGCAGGATTTGCAGACAGTGATCGTCAATCGCGGTTCGCTGGAGGCGGCGGTGGCCAGTGCCGATGCGGCAGTGGAGCTGGCGCGTATCGACCTGTCGAACACCCGGATCATCGCCCCGCGTGACGGGCAACTGGGCCAAATTGGCGTGCGCCTCGGGGCCTACGTCAACAGCGGCGCGCAGTTGATGGCGCTGGTGCCGAACCAGCTGTGGGTGATCGCCAACATGAAAGAAACCCAGATGGACAACGTGCAGGTTGGCCAGCCGGTGACCTTTACCGTGGATGCCCTGGACCACCGCAAGTTTCACGGCACGGTGCAGCGCATTTCCCCGGCGACCGGGTCGGAGTTCAGCCTGTTGCAGGCGGACAATGCTACCGGCAACTTCGTCAAGATCGCCCAGCGGGTGCCGGTGCGGATTACCGTGGATCCGGGGCAGGAGCAGAGTGAACGGCTGCGACCGGGGTTATCGGTGGTGGTGAGTATCGACACGGCGGGGCGCCTGAAAAACACCCCTCCCTAAGACACAATGGAGATCAAAAATGTGGGAGCGGGCTTTGTGTTGTTAGAGGGTTTTGTATTGCAGGCTGAAACTGAGTTCTGCCGACTGGCCTTGTTCCAACAGCTTCAACCCCGGCCTACCCGGCAGGTGATGGGCATTCACCGGATGACTCACCGGCTCGAAGCAGAAAAAATCCAGCCCCGGCGGGCAATACAGCAGGTAATAGTCGCTGCCGGTGGCCTGGCATTCCAGGGTGTAACCCAGGTCTGGCTGCTGGATGACGCAGCGCCCGTCCCACTGGCAAAAACCGTTGTCCACCAGTGTCTCGGGCAACGATTCTGGGTGTTGAAAATCCCACTCGGCGGGCACGGCAGCCAGGCCTGTCGGCAATTTCGCCGCATCACTCATCCATACCTGCGAAGCCTTTGCCTGCAATTGCGTGCCCGGCCTGCGGGGTAGATACGGATGCAATCCCAGCCCATGCCACGTCGCCGTTTCCGCCAGGTGCGTGACGCGCAAGGTGATGCTCAACTTGCCGCCCTTCAACTGAACTCGCTGCTCGGCGCGATACGCAAAGGGTGTGCTGCTGTCCAGTTGCAACACCACTTCGTCTGACGTCTGGCTGACCACCTGCCACACCTGTTGCCAGGCACTGCCATGAATTGGCAGCGGGTCCAGCGGGCTGTTGGGCTCAAGTCCCAACCACCCTGATGGGTTATCAAAGCCACC
This sequence comes from Pseudomonas sp. P7779, assembly GCF_013386315.1. Lineage (NCBI taxonomy): Bacteria > Pseudomonadati > Pseudomonadota > Gammaproteobacteria > Pseudomonadales > Pseudomonadaceae > Pseudomonas > Pseudomonas sp. P7779. Next base: position 3,639 of record NZ_JACARZ010000126.1, read on the forward strand.
TTCGGCAACCCGGTTCGACCAGGGCGCCAGCGGGAAGCACGCAAGCTTCCCCGGCAGGCCGCTGGCCAGCGACTGTTGATCGGTGTGGCGTAGCAAGGGCTGGCCGCTGCTGCGTACTGTCCAGTTGACGATACTCCCGCCCAACGCTGGCGCCAGCGTCAGGTGGGTCAGGTTGTCTTCGAGTTCAAGCATCATGAGTGTCAGCAGACCTATTGAATGATGAATGCTTGTGTGGCGAGGGAGCTTGCTCCCGATGGGCTGCGGAGCGGCCCCAAAAAAGCGGGAGCGCTTCGCACTCCAGCGGGAGCAAGCTCCCTCGCCACAGAAAGCTCCCTTGCCACAGCAGCTCCCTCTCCACAATAGCTCCCTCGCTACACGCAGTGTGGGGCTTATAACACCAACCCCGGCAACCACAACGACAACGCCGGAATGTAGGTCACGGCTATCAGCACCAAAAACAGCACGCCATAAAACGGCAGCAACGCCTTCACGGTCTTCTCGATGCTGACTTTGCCCACCGCCGCCCCCACAAACAACACCGCACCCACCGGCGGGGTGATCAGGCCGATCCCCAGGTTCACCAGCATGATCATGCCGAAGTGCACCGGGTCGACGCCAATCCCCAGGATCACCGGCAGCAAAATCGGCGTGAGGATCAAAATCAGCGGCGCCATGTCCATCACCGTACCCAGCAACAGCAGCATGGCGTTGATGCACATCAGGATCACGTAGCGGTTGTCCGACAGGGTCAGGAACATCGTGGTGATCTTCGCCGGGATCTGCATCAGGGTCATGATGTAGCCGAAGCTGGCGGCGAACGCGATCAGTATCATGACGATGGAGATCGTGCGCACCGTGCGGTGCATCAGCTTGGGCAGCTCGCTCCATTTGTAGTCGCGGTAGATGAACATGGTCACGAAGAACGCCCACAACACCGCAATCGCCGCCGACTCGGTGGCGGTGAAGATGCCCGACAGAATCCCGCCAAGAATGATCACCATGGCCATCAGGCCCCACAATGCGTCGGCGCAGATTTTCAGTGCCTGTTTCAGTGGGATCACTTCGCCTTTGGGGTAGTTGCGCTTTTTCGCGAAGATCAGGCACAGCACCATCAGGCAGGCGCTCATCAGCAGGCCCGGGACCACGCCGGCCATGAACAGCGAGGCGATGGACACGGTGCCGCCCGCCGCCAGGGAGTAGAGCACCGAGTTGTGGCTCGGAGGCGTCAGCAAGGCTTGTACCGAGCCGCTCACGGTGACGGCGGTGGCGAATTCACGGGGATAGCCCTGGCGTTCCATTTCCGGAATCAGCACCGAACCGACAGACGCCGTATCGGCCACCGACGAGCCGGAGATCGCGCCAAAAAACGTCGAGGCCATGATGTTCACCAGGGACAGGCCGCCGCGCACAAAGCCCACCAGCACCCCGGCAAACGCCACCAGGCGCCGGGACATGCCGCCCTCGGCCATGATCGCCCCGGCCAGCACGAAGAACGGAATCGCCATCAGCGAAAACTTGTTCACCCCGCCGGCCACCTGAATCATCAGGGCCTGGAACGGAATGTCGATCCACCACGCGCCGATCAGCGCAGAAAGCCCCAGGGCGTAGGCCACCGGCATGCCAATCAGGATCAGGGCGATAAAGCTGCCCAACAGAATCAATGCGTCCATTCAGGCAGCCCCTTCACTTTCTTCAACCAGGTCGAAGCGCACGACCCGACGGTTGCTCTGGTCACCCAGCAGGAGTTTTTCCAGCACAAAAACCAGGGTCAGCAAGCCACCGATCGGGATCGGCATATAGGTGATGCCCACCCGCAAGGTCGGCATGGCGCTCATGAACTGGTTCCAGGTCGACAGGCACAATTTGCTGCCCCAAATCGTCATGAACAGGCAGATGGTTGCCATCAGCAATTGCGAGACGATGCCGACGATTCGGCGTTGGCCGGGCGGCAGGCGGTCGGTGACCATGGCCACCGACATGTGCGCCCCGGCGCGGTAGCTGGCGGCGGCGCCGACAAAGGTGAACACCAGCATCAGCAGGATGGCGGTGGGCTCCGGCCAGCTGGAGCCGGTGCCGAGCACGTAGCGGGCGAAGATGCCCCAGGGAATGATCAGCGCGACGCCGAGAACGGCGAGGCCGGCGATCCAGATGCAGCTCATGTAAATGCGGTCGTTGATGCGCAGCAGTAAATTCTTCATGGCGTTCACCGTAACCGGGCGCGTCGATGCCGACCGCGCCGGGCCTTATCTATGAGAGGAAAAAGGGTTACTCGACGGCTTCGATGCGCTTGATCAGGTCGGCGTAGGGCGCGCCGTACTTGTCGCGAATCGAAGCGGTGGCCTCATAGAACGGTTTTTTGTCGATGTCGATGAACTCCACACCGGCGGCCTTGAGCTTGGCTTCACTGCTGGCAGACTTGGCGTCCCACAGCTCGCGCTCCTGGATCTGCGCGGCTTTGGCGGTGTTCTTCACCAGCACCTGTTGCTCGGGGGTGAGCTTGTTCCAGGTGATTTTCGACATCACGATGGGCTCGGGCAGAATCAGGTGGCCGGTCAGGCTGTAGAACTTGGCGTTCTGGTAGTGGTTGTGTTCCAGCAGGGTGGGCGGGTTGTTTTCCGCGCCGTCAATCACGCCGGTCTGCAGGGCGCTGAAGATCTCGCCGGTGTCCATGGCAATGCCGTTGCCGCCCATGGCGTTGATGGTTTCGATGAAGATCGGGTTGCCCTGCACGCGGATCTTCATGCCCTTGAGGTCTTCGATCTTGCGCACCGGTTTCTTGGTGTAGAGGTTGCGCGTGCCGCCGTCCATCCAGGCGAGCGCCACCAGGTTGAATTCGGAGTCGGTGATCTTGGCGAGGATTTCATCGCCGATCTCGCCGTCGATGACCTTGCGCATATGCACCTGGTCGCGGAACACGAACGGCATGTTGAACACGTTCACGTCCGGCACCACCGGGCCGACGATGCCGAGGCTGACCCGGGCCATCTGGATCGCGCCGACCTGGGCCTGTTCCACCACTTCCTTTTCCGAGCCCAGCACGCCGCCGGGAAACATCTTGAAGGTCAGGCCGCCGTTGCTTTCGGCCACCAGGGTTTTACCCAGCTGTTCTTCGGCGACGACGGTGGGGTAGCCGGCGGGGTGGATGTCGGCGAATTTGATTTCCAGCGCGTGGGCGGCACCGGCGAAGACGAAGGTAAAGGGGAGTGCGGCGAGGAGCAAAGTGCGTTTGAAGTCCATGGGGTGTCTCTCCAGTCTTGTTATTGTTTTATTCAAGGCACAGCGATGCAGCTAGAGGATGAAGGTGGGCTCCGGCAATCCGGTGACCCCGGGGTTGAGGGCAAACACACCGCCGGCCAGCGACTGGGCACTGTGGTCGTCGCGGATCGAGGTGACGAACAGGGTGTCCAGGCGGTTGCCACCGAAGGCGCACATGGTGGGTTTTTTCACCGGCACGGCCAGTGAGCGGTCGAGACGGCCGTCGGGGGTAAAGCGGTGGACCAGCCCGGCATCGTTGGCGCAGATCCAGTAGCAACCTTCGGCATCCACGGCGGCTCCGTCGGGGCGGCCGAGGAACTGGTGCATATCCACAAACAGCCGCCGATTGGACGGCGTGCCGCTGTCGATGTCGTAGTCGAAGGCCCAGACCTGCTGGACCAACGGGTGCGAATCCGAGAGGTACATCGTGCGCCCGTCCGGGCTGAAGGCCAGGCCGTTGGGGGTGATGAAACCGTTGAGTGTGGTGTGAACCGCCCGGCCTGTTTCGTAGCGGTACAGTGCACCGTCGGCTGCATTCTCGGCCATGTTCAGCACCATGCTGCCGGCCCAGAACCGGCCCTGGCGATCACAGCGGCCATCGTTCAGGCGCATGTCCGGGCGGGCGTGCTCGACGCTGGCCAGGGGCGCAGTGTCGAGCCTGCCATCGTCGTGGGGCGTCAGCCGGAAAAACCCGGTTTGCATGCCCGCAACCCAATCGCCCGCCGAGGTGCGGGCGATGCAGGCGAGCATCTGCGGAGCTTTCCAGGCCTGCGCCTGGCCGCTGGTGGCGTTCCAGCGTTGCAGTTCGCCTGTGGGAATATCCACCCAGTACAGGGCGTTTTCCCCGGGTACCCACACCGGGCATTCACCCACGGCGTTGCGGGCGTCGACAATCAGTTCTGCTTGCATGGCCACTCATTCCCTTGGGTTGGTCTGTGGTCAGTCACCGAACGGGCCGGCGGCGCAAAACGCGCCCCCCTGGTACACCCGCGCCGGGTCGTCGGCAGCGGGCATCGGCTGGGCTTCCACCTGTTTGCGGAATACTTCGGAAGAGTCCCGCGGGGTGAAGCCCAGGTGCGCGGCGAAGCGGTTGTCCCACCACACATCGAGGTTATCCGACATGCCGTAGACCACGGTATGCCCGACATTCGGTGTGTACAGCGAGCGTTCGAGCAGTTGGGTGAGGTCGTCGAAGCTCAGCCAGGTGTGCATCATCCGGCGGTTCTGGGGTTCCGGGAACGAGGAGCCGATGCGGATGCTGACGGTCTCGATGCCATAGCGATCGAAGTAGAAACTGGCCATGTCCTCGCCGTAGGATTTGGACAGCCCGTAGTAACTGTCGGGGCGGCGCGGGGAGTGGGCGTCGAGGGCTTCGTCCTGCTTGTAGAAGCCGATCACGTGGTTGGAGCTGGCGAAGATGACGCGCTTGACCCCATGGCGGCGCGCCGCTTCATAGATGTGGAAGATCCCGCAGATGTTCGCGCCCAGCACTTCCTCGAACGAGCGTTCCACCGATACGCCGCCGAAATGCAGGATCGCATCGACGCCTTCCACCAGTTGGTGCACGGCTTGTTTGTCGGAAAGATCGCAAGGCAATACTTCTTCGCTGTCGTCAGCGGCCGGGGCCATGTCGGCGATATCCGACAGGCGCAGTACCTTGGCGTAAGGACGCAGGCGTTCGCGCAAGACTTTGCCCAGGCCACCGGCGGCACCGGTGAGCAGCAAGCGGTTGAACGGGGTAGGGGCGGTTGTGGTGGTCATGGTGATCCCGTTATTGTTGTAGGTTGTCGTATGACTGATCCGAAGTATCCTTAGGGTTTCCTACACTTGTCAACGCACTATTGGTCGAAGTTGATAGAGGCTCATCGCTGTCCTGTGGCGAGGGAGCTTGCTGTGGCAAGAGGGCTTGCTGTGGCGAGGGAGCTTGCTGTGGCGAGGGAGCTTGCTCCCGCTGGAGTGCGAAGCGCTCCCAAGATTTTGGGGCCGCTGCGCAGCCCAGCGGGAGCAAGCTCCCTCGCCACAGCAA
>NZ_JACARZ010000127.1:0-4983 GCF_013386315.1 Pseudomonas sp. P7779
CAACGCATCAGGCGGGTGCCGCCGATGACGCGATAGGCCAGGGTCAGCACCACGCTGGTGCCGCCGCCTATGAAGAGCGCTTGAAGCAGCGTGTCGTGCCAGAACGCCAGGCCGAGGGAGAAGAGGGTCATCAGCCAGATCAGGGCGAGCATGATGCGGTCGGCTTTGCGGTAGTGCTCGATGAAACGGGCTTGGGCAGGCATTCACTCGTACTCCATGTGGACGGGCCGGGGTGAGGCAAGCATGCGACGTGCCATACGGGCATGCGGGGAGCGAATCGGGTGTGGGGGAGCGGGGTTGATTGATGGTAGGAGGTTATCGGCGGTGTTGGGTGGGGCTTTAGGGGGGATAAGCCAGAAGCTGCTTGTTACAAGGGGCTGCAATCGGCCAAAAGCAGTCTTTCAATGCTCTACAAAATTAGAGCCGATTTGCCCCATCTTAACTACCGCGCTAATTCCGCGGAGAGTGGGCATGGAAAACACGCGCTCACCCATCCGACAAAGACCGGTACGCAAAGCATGAGCTTCCAATCTGTCCGGCACCTCAAAGATGGCTGGCAAGCCAAGACCAGTGTTTACTGCCAGTCCAGAATCAAAACAGGCATTAATTCAGCTTCCTTACTGCCTTCAACAGCACTGCTACTGCTGTATATCACTGATCACAATCTGCGAACTCCCCTCGATCCTTCTGACTTCTACAGTCATGCTCCCATGCTCGCCTTTGACCAAGTAAAGGTACTGATGAAAACCTGGCTCAGTGTCACTTTTATAATATGTGAACCGCTTCAGCAATGTTAAGGAAGCGACATTGCCTACCTGAGTAGCGATCTGTTGGTTTGAGCGTAAATACTCTTGAAACGCAATATTAGCCTCATCCTTTGCCTCGTAGTACCTCAGCACAAATCCTGCGATCACGACGATCAACACTATCGCAATTAGAGGCTTGATTTTTTTGAATCTCGGGCTTTTTAAATTACGCATACCCACCCCCTAAAAATGGTTATAACTACCAAATTCTACGTTGATATTAGTACCCCAACGTCCGCCCAATTCACTGCGTTAGGATCAATAGAAAATACGACCGATGGACTGCCAAAGCGACCACCTACTTTGTTCGTGATGGCTCGCACTGTCCGCCTTCAATCGTCAATTGGCCTGGTTCCAACCGGGACGTGCTTAACCACCATTAGCCCGGTTGAACTGCCAACGCGTGGAACGACCCGCTATGCCGGCAAGTCTACCTGTATCTACTCATGGGTAAGGTACAGCGCAATGGATAAGACAATCACCGTCGATCAACTAGAGACAACCGACCTTCGATCAATCAACGAAATATGGCTTGGCGAGACGCATACCCAGCTATGCCTATGGCGTGGCGAACAGGTCTTCACCCACGAGATGATGAGCGAGGGCACCCACGATCAGAATGTCCAACGCCTGTGCTTGCAGTTGGTCAACCCTGACGATCAAACCGCCGTAGCCAGCGTCGAGGTAATTGTGCGCGAACGGCTGAAAAAAATGGGGAAGGAGGGCGAGTTTTATCCCGCAGAGGAGGCTGACACTCATCAATAAGAAAAGGTGTATCGGTCATTCATGGGGAGTTGATCCAAGGCCTGTTGTCGCTTGGAGGTGTATCTTTCGATGATGATCCTGAGACGCTTAGGATGACTCACTCAATTCAGTAACACCACGGAGCAGCCAACAGGTTATGGATATCGAATTTCGCGGTAATCGCATGCGTGATAACCCGTCTGTAGGTACATGAATCGCCCCTGATTTCATAGGCGCGTTATGGATTCAACCGGTTTGTGTAGCCATCCAGGTCAAAAAATCATGGAGCTGAGTCGTAAATTTCTTTGGCTTGGCATCCGGGTTTCTTGCCTGGGACAAGAAAAAAGAGATCTGCATTCTCGTACTCGGGTAATGCTGAACAAACTGCTCGACAAGCTCTTCCAGTGTTTACGGCCACATCAGGTCCTGTTCAGAGCGAAGCACTTGAGTTGACCGGATGAGTTTGCGCGAAGCTTCTCGCTGCAAGCGTAGCGATTGCGTCGGTGTGGTCGCCTGGTCGATAAGGTCGGCATACCGGGTCAGCACGGATTCAAAGTCACCATTCACGGCAATGGCGATAGCGCGCGACGGCTTGAACCGGTCGAAGCGTTGGGTCAGATCATCGCCCCATAAGCAACGACAGTGATGCTTGAGCCAATACCCCCAGCTCAATCGATTGTCAGGTGCCAATACTTCAGCACGACTACCGATATCGAAATCGATCTTGGTGACTTCGGCATGCCGACTTTCCAGCGTGCGCCTTTTCGACTCCAGCATTTCCAGATCCTGCGACGTAGGTGGGCTGTGCAGAATAAGGGTTAGGTCAAGGTCAGAAACCCCCGGCACGGCGTCGCCTCTCGCGACACTGCCATAAAGATAAATCCCGTCCAGCAAAGGTTCCGGCCGCGCGAGCGTCATGCAAACGTCCGTCAGCAAAGCCTGAAACTGTGGCTGCGTCTCGACGTTGGACACGGTGAGGATATAACCGTCCGCATCAGTGCCACGAGGTTGGAGTCGCTCCATGAAGCCGTCCTTGAGTTGCGTTCAGTAAAAATCGGGGTCAAACCCCATCAAGACGTGCGCCGGCCTTCCAGGCTGGAAAACACATGCATACCCGCCAGCATCGCCACTACGAAGATGAGAATTTGCCAGTGCCCGGTAAACAGAAGGGCGACCGCAGGCCCAGGGCAGATACCCGAGAACAAACACGCTGACGGACAGCCCGATCAGTTCCTGCACAGGAGAGTCGGTGAGGGCTGTTGATCAGCGAACCATCATAACCATCCGTGCGGGGCTGGGTCTGCGCAAGTCAGATTTTGCTGCCGCCCCCCATGGAATGGGTGAAGCCCTGCTTCCAGTACTAAAGGAGGTGTCAATGCCCGCTAAAGGACCATTTCGGTCTGACGCCATAGGTTTAGGCTCAGCTTTGTGATCGTCAACGATGACAACAAGAGGCGCCGCATCACCTGCGAGATGAGTAGAAAACCTCACTGACTCCCGTGTCTCCATAATAAAAAGAGGATTTATCATGAGTAGCACCTTCTTCATTCCTTCCGTGAACATGATGGGCATTGGCAGCCTCGACGAGGCGATGCTCGCAATCCGCAAGTACGGATTCCGCAAAGCCTTGATCGTCACCGATGCCGGCCTGGCTAAAGCCGGCGTGGCGGCCAAGGTCGCCGGCCTGTTGGCCCAGCAAGACATCGACTCCACTCTGTTTGACGGCGCCAAACCGAATCCTACCGTCAGCAACGTGGAGAAGGGCCTTGAACTGCTGGGTCGCAGCGACTGTGATTTCATTATTTCCCTGGGCGGCGGTTCCCCCCATGACTGCGCCAAAGGCATTGCCCTGTGCGCCGCCAACGGCGGGCACATCAGTGATTACGAAGGCGTCGACCAATCCGCCAAGCCACAAATGCCACTGATCGCCATCAACACCACCGCCGGCACGGCGAGTGAAATGACCCGTTTCTGCATCATCACCGACGAAGTCCGCCACGTGAAAATGGCCATCGTCGACCGCAACGTCACCCCCCTGTTATCCGTCAACGACCCCTCGCTGATGGCCGCCATGCCCAAAGGCCTGACCGCCGCCACCGGCATGGACGCACTGACCCACGCCGTCGAAGCCTACGTGTCGACGGCGGCCACGCCGATCACCGATGCCTGTGCACTCAAAGCCATCGAATTGATCTCGGCCAACCTGCGCACCGCCGTTGCCCAGGGTGACAACATGACCGCCCGGGAAAACATGGCCTACGCGCAATTCCTTGCCGGCATGGCCTTCAACAATGCTTCGCTGGGTTACGTGCACGCCATGGCGCACCAACTGGGCGGTTTCTACGACCTGCCTCACGGCGTGTGCAACGCGATCCTGCTGCCCCATGTGTCGAGCTTCAACGCCAGCGTATGTCCGGCCCGGTTTAAGGATATCGCTCATGCGATGGGGGTTGAGACTCAGCAACTGGATGCGGAGAAGGGCGCTGCGGCGGCTATCACGGCCATCCGTAAACTGTCTGCGGATGTGGGGATTCCGAGTGGGCTTGTTGAGCTGGGTGTGAAGGCTGACGATATTCCGACCCTGGCAACCAATGCCATGAAAGATGCCTGCGGCTTTACCAATCCGCGTCCTGCCAATCAGGATGAGATTGAGCAGATTTTTCATACGGCGATGTGATTGATGTGAAGTGATGCTGGAGAGAACGCCCCGCCTTTGGTTGAAGTGCGGGGTGTTTTGGTTTTGTTCGCCGATAGGGTTGGAGTGGCTCACTGGCTTGGCTGGAAGTGGTCTGTCATGAGCGGCTACTGTCGGCCATTAGTCCATGCGCTGCATGGAACCGGTCATCTGGGCGATTTCCGCCAGTTGGTGGCGCGCGCCTTTTTTGAAGGTGCCGCTGGCGTGAGCCAGCTCCTGACCGAGTTGGCCGAGGCCGTGGGAGTCGCGGGCGACGCCGTCGATCAGGCCGGTGATCTGGGTCAGAAAGTGATCGAAACGGGTGGCAAGGGAGACATGGACTTTTTCCGGACTGCCCTTGACGGCCTCACCGCTGAACTGAGTGGTGACGGCGAGCATCTTTTCGAGCATTTCCTGGCTTTCTACCGCTTCGGTCTGGCTGTGCACCGCGAGGTAGAGCAGGGCGACCGTCTCCATCACCACGTAGAACGCGTGGATGAAAATCATGCTCCAGCCGCCGTGATGCTCCATCACAAACACCGGGAAACCCTGATGCTGCAACGCATGAAACACCACGTGATGCACCGCGATGGTGACGGCGGCCACCAGGATAGGCAGCCAGTCGCGGTAGAAGGTCAACACCGCCAGCAGCGCGAAGATACCGAAGTGCGACTCGATGACACCCTCGGCCTGGTTGATGTGCAACGCCGCCATCACCATCAGGCCGACGCCAAGGGCACAACGCATCAGGCGGGTGCC
>NZ_JACARZ010000128.1:0-20834 GCF_013386315.1 Pseudomonas sp. P7779
CGCTGTAAGAGCGGAACCATAAGCCGCCGTTACCTAAATAATGGATATGTACCCAGCCCCCCAAAACCACAGCCCAAAAAAAAGGCCGCACCCTGCCAAGGAGACGGCCAAAAAAATTGTCGAGGCATTTGAAACTAACGTGCAGTAATCACCGACAGCTTGGTAATCCCCGCCCGCTCGATAGACGCCATGGCTCGCGCCACTTCGCCGTAGTTCACTCCATCATCAGCCTGCAGTTGCACCCGCACCTCCGGGTCCTTGGCCTTGGCCGACTGCAAGTTGAATTCCAGCAAATCCGGCTGGATTTCATCCTTGTTGATAAACAGTTTGCCGGCCGCATCAATGCTCACCACCAGCGGGTCCTTCTGCTCCACCGGGGCCACGGCCTCGGTCTTGGGCAAGTTGATCGGAATCGCATTGGTCAACAACGGCGCCGTGACGATAAACACCACCAGCAGCACCAGCATCACGTCCACCAGCGGCGTAACGTTGATCTCGCTCAGCACCTCATCACTGTCTTGCGTGGAGAAGGCCATCTCAGGACGCCTCCTTCACTTTTTGCGCGCCACCCTGGGCACCGGCCTTGCTCAGCGTCGGGTGCAGCAGCACACGGAACGAGTTCTTCTGCGCCAGGCTGTAGAAGTCGTGGGCGAAGTCGTCCAGGTCAGCAGCCGTGAGCTTCAGGCGACGCAGGAAGTAGTTGTAGACCAGCACCGCCGGCACCGCGACGGCAATACCCACACCCGTGGCAACCAGTGCCGCACCGATCGGCCCGGCCACGGTTTCGAGGCTGGCGGAACCGGCGGCGCTGATGCCTTTCAAGGCTTCCATGATCCCCCACACAGTGCCGAACAGACCGATAAACGGCGAGGTGCTGCCGATACTCGCAACCACGGCCAGGCCGGTTTCCAGGGAGCGACGCTCACGCACGATCTGTTGGCGCAAAGCGCGTTCAAGACGGTCCTGATGGTTGATCGCCTGGCTCAGGTCAGCAGCGTGTGGCGCCTCACCCACCTGGATCGCGGCGTAACCAGCCTGGGCCACACGAGCGGCGGCGCCGGGTTTGGTTTCAGCGAGTTCAGCGGCCGAGTCCAGGCTGGATGCCGCCCAGAACTGTTTGTGGAACTTGCGATCCTGGGACTTGAGGCGGCCGAACTGGACGCCCTTGAGCAGGGCCAGGCCCCAGGTAGCGACCGAAAAGACCACCAGCAGCCAGATCACCGCGCTTTCGATGGATTCAGTTGGAGATGCTAATGCCATGATGTTTTCCCTCTGTGCAGGTCGCGATGTGTCCAACACACCGCATCCAATAATTAATGAATCTTGAAATCGATCGGTACGCTGACCCAGCCGTCCTGGGCCACATCACCCTGCTTGGCCGGTACAAAACTCCAGCGCTTCACGGCAGCCAGTGCGGCTTCGTCGAGTTGCTGGCGACCACTGCTTTTCTGAATCTGGATCTCACCCGGCTTGCCGGTGGCCAATACATGCACCCGCAACAGCACCGTGCCTTCCCAACCCCGGCGCTGGGCCAGTGACGGGTATTCGGGCGCCGGGTTCTTCAGGTACGCGGCGTTGGCCGAGGCCGGTGTGACCGGCGCGGGCGCAGGCGGTGCCGGCGGTGCTGGAGCCGGTGGCGCGGGTACAGGCGGCGCGGGCGGCTGCTCGGCTACCGGTTTCGGTGCGGGCTTGGGCACAGGCTTTGGCACCGACTTGGGTTTCGGAATCTTTTTCGGCGCCGGCTTGGCGGCCAATTCATCAACCACCGGCGGCGGTGGCTCGACAACCGGTGGCGGCGGCGGTGGCGGTACAGGCGGTGGCGGCTCCACAACCGGCGGTGCCGGCTGGGAAAATTCGATCGTCATCGGCGGGATTTCCGGCGGCACAATCGGCAGCACCGGGGTTGGCTTCTGGCTGACCCAATAGATCACCGCGCCATGCAAGGCCAGCGCGAGAATCCCCAACAGGATCGCTTCACGCCGACTCAACACACCCTTCGGGGTTTTCTGCGTACGCAACTGCCCCAACGGCGCGCGATGCGGCCGGCCAAGGTCGACCAACTCACCACCCGGTGCGTGGCGCCACTGCGCCTCTTGTGCACTGGCGGCGGTCTGGACATTGCCCATTGATTAACTCCCCTGCGGTCTTAAGCAAAAAAACCGACGGGCCTGCCTTGGCGGCCGTCGAGGGCTGAATCATCGGGGGCAGACGCTTATCTCTTAAAGTAATCTTTAAAGTTATAGATAGATCTAAATTGAATAACCGAAACATCCGGATACGCCGAAGCCACGTCCTGCGCGGCCTGGCGCCGAGGGGGAAAATCTCAATGCTTTTGAGGCATACAAAATATTCACTGAAGGCATGGCTCAGCGTGGATTACCGGCACACAAATCCTGCAATTGGCGTAGCAACGCCTGCCCTGCCGCACCAAGGCCGTTACGGCCATACAGCGCCAGCCGCACGCCCTGCACCGCAGGCAAACCGCTGTCCGCGCCCAACACCACGTGCCCGGGCTGCACCACCCGCACCGGCAACAGGCTGATCCCCAGCCCCGCCGCCACCGCCGAACACACGCTGGCCAAGCTGGCGCTGGAATAACCGATGCGCCAGCGCCAGCCGCCCACCTCCAGGTGATGCAGCATTTCATTGCGGTACAGGCCGCCGGCGGGAAACGCCACCAGCGGCAGCGGATCACGTCCCAGGGACGGCGAACTGCGGCTGTCGACCCAACACAACGGCTCCGGCCAGGACACCAGGCAGTCATCGCTGTCACCCATTTGCTTGACCAGCAGCACGTCGAATTCACCGCCGCGATAATCCCGCAACAATTCCGGCCCCAAGCCGCTGGTGACCTCCAGGCGCACCCGGGGATAAGCCTGCACAAACGCCGACAGCAACGGCATCAGGCGCTCGGCCGCAAAGTCCTCGGGCACCGCCAGGCGCAACACGCCATCGCTCTGCTGATTGATCAGCACGTCGGCCGCCTCTTCGTGCAGCGCCAGGATGCGCCGCGCATATGCCAGCAAGCGTTCACCTTCCACCGTGGCCACCACGCGGCGCTGATCGCGGTCGAGCACCTGGCTACCCAGTGCATCTTCCAGGCGGCGGATCTGTTGGCTGACCGTGGACTGGGTCAAGTGCAGCCGCTCGGCCGCGCGGGTGAAATTGCCGCAATCGACGACGGCAACAAAGCTGCGCAACAACACGGGATCGAACATGGGCTCACCATTCCATTTGCCACTGATTGGCATGGTTATATTTAATTTCAGAATACCCCTGCGGCTGCCCATACTTCACGCCTCATTGCGCACGAAGGGTTTTCCATGACTGACGATCAACAGCATCTGCATCACGCCGTGCAACTGGCCAAGGCCAACGTAGCTGCCGGTGGCCGCCCGTTTGGTGCCGTGCTGGTGCGTGACGGCGAGGTGCTGGTCGAGGCGGTCAACGAAATCCACTTGAGCCAGGACCCCACCGCCCACGCCGAGATGCTCGCCATCCGTGCCGCCAGCCAACAACTCGGCCCGCGCCTCGACGGTTGTGTGATCTACGCCAGCGGCCAGCCCTGCCCGATGTGCCTGAGTGCGATGCACCTGTGCGGCATATCCCGCGTGGTGTTCGCTGCCAGCAACGACGTGGCGGCGCCCTTTGGTTTGTCCACAGCAGCGATCTACCAGCAACTGGCGCTGCCGCTGGCGGAGCAAAAATTGCCCGTGCAGCACCTGCCGCAGGCAGCGATGCAAGCCCTCTACCGCGAGTGGCAGGCCCTGCATGACGCTGAATAATTCATTCGCCGGCAAGCTCGCCGGTTGGGGTTTGCTGGTAGTGCTGGGCCTGAACCTGCGGCCCATCCTCAGTTCCATCAGCCCGTTGCTGGGGGAAATCCGTCTGGCCACCGGCCTGAGTTTCCAGAGCAGCGCCCTGCTCACCAGCCTGCCGGTGATCTGCATGGGCCTGGTGGCGTTGGTGGGGGTGCGCCTGGAGGCGAAGCTGGGGGAGCGTCGCGGAATCGCCCTGGGCTTGATGATGATTCTGTTGGCGTGCCTCGCGCGCTGGCTGTTTGGCCAGGCGCCGGCGCTGCTGGCCACGGCATTGTTCGGCGGTGCGGGTGTGGCGCTGATCCAGGCGCTGGTGCCGGCGATGATCAAGCGCCAGTTTCACCAGCGCGTGCCGTTGGCGATGGGGGTTTACTCGGCTTCGCTGATGGGCGGCGGTGGCTTGGCCGCCCTGCTCAGCCCGTTGGTGGCGGGGCATTTCCAGCAGTGGCAGGCGGGGCTCGGGATCTGGCTGCTACCGGCCCTGGGCGCACTATTGTTGTGGGCGTGGCTGCCATTGGGTGCGGCGAAAAACCCGCAGGTGACGGCGCCGTTCCAGGGCCTGCGCAACCGTCGGGCGTGGTTGCTGGCGCTGTATTTCGGCCTGGTGAATTGCGGCTACATGAGCATGGTCGCGTGGTTGCCGGCCTACTATCAGCAGTTGGGTTGGGGCGTACTGCCCAGTGGTTCGCTGCTGGCGTTCATGACGATCTTCCAGGTAATCGCCGCGCTGCTGATGCCGGCACTGGCGCAACGTGGCATTGATCGTCGACCGTTACTGAGCATCAGCCTGCTGGCCCAGACCGTGGGCTATATCGGCCTGCTGACGGCGCCGCTGGAGTTCCCCCACGTGTGGGTGGCGTTGATCGGTTTCGGCCTGGGAGCGTGTTTCGCCCTGAGCCTGTTGCTGACCCTGGATCACCGCCGCGACCCTCGGGAGGCCGGCCAACTGGCGGCGTTCGTCCAGGGCGTGGGCTTTTTGATCAACGCCGTATCACCGTGGCTGACCGGCTGGCTGCGGGAATTGACTGGCAGTTTCGTCAGCGCCTGGATGGTGCTGACGCTGACGGTGGTGGCGATGCTGATACTCACCCGGGTGTTCAGCCCGGCCACCTACCGCACAGGCTCTATGGATATGCAATTTGAATCTAGATAAAACAATGAACATTCTTTTGCGGAATAAGCGAGGCGATTAGAATCGCGGTTTCCTTCAGGACGCCGGAAAACTCCATGGACCTTCGCCAACTGCGCTACTTCATTGCTCTGAACGAGTACCGCAGTTTTGTGCGCGCCGCCGACGCCATGGGCATTACCCAGCCGGCGTTCAGCCGCAGCATCCAAAGCCTGGAACAGGAGTTTGGCTGTGTGCTGGTGGACCGCGCCCACAAAGACCTGCGCCCCACTCCCGAGGGCCAGGTGGTGTTGCAACATGCCTTGTCGCTCGTTCAGGGCGCGGCGCGGCTGAGCCACGAAGTCACCCGCATGACCAAGCTCGACGCCGGCGAATTGCGCTTTGGCTGCGATGCCGTGGCGGCGGTGAACCTGGTGCCTGGAGCGATCGCACGGTTTGTCGGCGCTCATCCACGAGTACGCAGCGGTTTGCATGTGGATAACTGGGAAAAGCTCGGACGCAGTTTGAGTCGCGAAGAGATCGAATTCTTCATCGCCGATGTGCGCCACTTCGAGGCCGATCCGAATTTCCAGACCCAGGCCCTGACACCCCGGCGCAATGTATTTTTCTGCCGCGCCGGGCACCCGTTACTGGCCAAGGACAGCCTCTCGACCAACGACTTGTTTGACTACCCGCTGGCCACACCGCTGATCGCTCCCGGGGTACGCAAGCTACTGGCCAACCTGAGCGGGCGTGTCGACTTTTCTCCCGCTATCGAACTGGAGCAGTTTGCGGCGCTGGCGGCCATCGTGCACCAGTCCAACGCGATTGGCCTGGGTGCCGAGGATGCGTTTGCCGAAGACTTTGCCCGTGGCGCACTGACGGTGCTGCACTGGCGCAACGTGCCTCACAGCCTCGACAGTTTGAACAACCGCTGCGGGATCATCAGCCGTACCGGGTTTCGCTTGTCGCCGGCGGCGAAGGCGATGATCGAAACCCTGATCACCGTGGATACCCCCTCTGCTGAAGCAAGCTTGCTCGCCCGCAATTAAAAAACCAGGCTTGCGCGCGACAGCCCATTCTCTTGATTTCAATGAAACTGTTATCGGCAATCAGCGGGTTTTTTCGCCTGCCGGGAACCGACACCATTGGCTCCAGAACAGAAAAACCTGGAGCCCTGCCATGTACTTGAAATACCCAATCAGTTGGACTGCCCTTGCCTTGGCAGCGGCCCTCACCGGCACCGCCGCCCAGGCTTCCATGCCGGCGAACCTGCCCGCCGATCAGAGCGTTGGCGCCATCGAGCAGGTGCACGCCTTCCACGATGCCATGCCCACCGGCGTGAGCGTTACCGAGACCGGACGCATCTTTGTCAACTTTCCTCGCTGGGGCGACGAGGTGCCGTTTACCGTCGCAGAATTGCGCGACGGCAAAGTCGTACCCTACCCTGACCAGGCGATAAACCAGGCCAACCCCAAAGACCCGGCCAAAGGGTTTATCAGCGTACAAAGCGTGGTGGCCGACGGGCGCGGACGCCTCTGGATACTGGACACCGCGGCGCCTGGCTTCTCGCCTCCACAGCCAGGTGGTGCCAAGCTCGTCGCAGTTGAGCTCACCACCAACAAGGTGGTCAAGACCCTCGTATTCCCGAAAAACGTCATGCTGCCCGGCACCTACGTCAACGACATGCGCTTTGATTTTCGCGTGGGTGACCAAGGCGTGATCTATATCACCGACTCTTCACTTACCGGCCCGGGCGCGATCATCGTCATGGACATCGCCAGTGGCACGGCCATACGCCGGCTCAGTGGTGCACCCTCGACCTCGGTCGACCCGAACTTCGTACCCACGGTCGAAGGCCAGGTCCTGAAAGTGCGGGATGCCAAAGGCGGCACCCAGCCTTTTGCCGTGGCTTCGGACGGCATCGCCCTGTCGGCTGATGGGCAGACCTTGTATTTCTGCCCGCTGTCGAGTCGGCACCTGTACGCCATCCCCACGGCACTGCTGCGTGACGAGACAGTCAGCGAAGCACGGCTCGAAATGGCGGTCAAAGACCTCGGGGAAAAAGGCGCCTCGGACGGGCTTGAAGCCGACGCCTCGGGGGCCGTGTATGCCGGCGACTACGAAAACAACAGCGTGCGCAAACGGCTGGCGAACGGGCAATGGCAGACCATCGTCCATGATCCGCGTGTGCTCTGGCCCGACACACTGTCAATCGGTCCTGATGGCTACCTGTACTTCATCGCCAATCAGCTGCACCGCCAAAGCATCTTTCACGCAGGCAAAGACTTGCGCCAGAAACCCTACAGCCTGCTGCGCGTGAAGATCGATGCCGCGCCGGCGCCCACACACTAGCGGCGCCGAAGCATGAATATTGATGCGTTGAACCTGTTCATGCGATCAACAGAGCTGGGCAATATCACCGCAGCCGGCAGGGAGCTGGGACTCGCGCCCTCGGTGGCCAGCCACAAACTGGCGAAGCTTGAAAAATACCTGGGCATGCGCCTGCTGCATCGCACCACCCGCCAGGTCAGCCTGACCGAAGACGGTGCGCTGTTTCTGCCCCATGCAATCCGGGTGCTGGCAGCCGTGGACGAGGCCTATCTGGTCGCGGTGAAAGGCAAGGACGTGGCCAAGCGGGTGTTAAGAGTATCCGCCCCCGGGTCCTTCGCGCGGATGTGCCTGATGCCGGCCATTACCCGGTTCCTGCACGCCAACCCGAAGCTGAAGATCGACCTGATACTGTCCGATCAAATGCAGGACCTGACCGAGATCGGGATTGATGTGGCAATCCGCATCGCCGCCCTGAAGGACTCATCCCTGGTGGCGCGCAAGCTCGGCTGCGACAGACGCATCCTGTGTGCGGCACCCGCCTACCTCCAGGCGCATGGCGAACCGACTTCACCTGCGGAGCTGGTCAATCATTCCTGCATCCTGCTGGGCGACGAGGACCATTGGCGTTTCGTGGGTGCCCAGTCACACAAAGTCACGACAATCAGTGGTTCGCTCAGAGTCAATTGCGGCGAAAGCGCACGGCTTGCCGCGGAGGGTGGGCTCGGCATCGTCTCTGTTTCACAGTGGAATGTCAGGCCCTCACTGGAAAGCGGCGCATTGGTGGAAATCATGCCGTCCTGTGTCCTGGAGCAAACCCGGGATATCTGGGCGATCTACCCCAGCGCGCGGTTGATCTCATCCAAGGCTCGGGCTTTCGTCGAGTTCATGATCGCCGAGTTCCAGGGCGATTTTTAGCATAGGGAAAAAATCATGACGGTGACTCACCAAGCTGCAGGCAGAACAAATCTCGCGAGCGGCCCACGCGTTGTTCGACTAGGGGTGACAGACTTGTCGTTCCATCGGGTTACCGCTGCGGTGGTAGCGCTGGTGTTGCAACGCATGGGCCTGACCGGACAAAGACGGCCGTTCGATTCCGAGGCCTTTTACGAATTCTGAATTCGCGGCAGGCTGGCTACAAGGGCCTGCTCACTGAGGCTAGTTTGGCGATGCAGATGTTCTGCAAACTCCCCAAACCGAGGATTCCAACATGCTCTACCTGGTTTTCAGCGGCACCATCAAAGAAGGCAAACAGGCCGAGTTCTATCGTGATGTAGCGGCCGTTTCACAAAAGCTCACCCACCAGCACGACAAGGCCGTGGTCTATCAATGGCATAAGGATGAAGAGAACCCCAACCGGTTCTTTCTCAACGAACAGTGGGAAAGCGTCGCGGACCTGCACGCGCATTTCGAAACGCTCTACAAAGCCTTCGGCCCGGCGAAACCCACCGAGCGCCTGCCGGCGAAAATCCTCGCGTACCTGGATGAAGCACAGGTGAACTTCTACCAGGCCATTCAGTAAATCGCACCCGGTCACCCCAGGGTGACCGGGACGCTTGCTCAGCTCGCTGTCCTTTCCACCGGGTTGAGTTCGCTCAGCCGTCCCTCCTGGCGCGCAAACCGATTGGCCCGGGCAAACGTGCCAAAATCGTTGAAGCGCACGCCCATCTCCGCCATCACCTTGTGCGCCGTTTTCACCGTCATCTGGCGGATGTAGAACGGCTCCTTGACCACAAAGTGATGAATCCCGTGGGTACTGCCGAAATTGAAGCAGAACGCCTGCAACGGCCACAACCACCATGGGTTGAGCACCTGGGTTTGCTGGATCACATTGCCCGGCTCGATGTCGCCGTAGTAGTGCATGTTGGAGCTGACAAAATGCAGGCAGAAGGTGCGCAGCACGTTGGGCCCGATGATCACCACGGCGGCGATGTCGATGATGTGCATCACCGCCAGCGTGTTGGCCGACCAGTCGATCGGCGCGCCCAGCAGGCTGGCGATGCCATTGGCGGCATGAAAGCCGAGGAACACATACCACGCGCCCCAATGCAGCAGCGCCAGCGGTGCGTAGACCAGCGCCGTGCGCTTGAGAATGCCCAGCTTGTGCTTCCAGGACGGTGCCCGCAGCACCCGGATCAGTGCCGACATGATGTTGTCGCCGACCATCAGCAAACGTGCCAGGCCCCACGGTTCACCGTTGGTGATCGCGCGCTCTTCGATGTCGGTTTCGCTGCCGGAAACCTTGTGGTGATTGAGGTGGATATGGCGCCGTACCCAAGGGTTGATGGTGCTGGGCCGCGCCAGCCACACCAGGCCCATCATCAGGTTGTGGGGCAGGCGCTGCTTGCGAAAGTACATGCTGTGGATCAGGTCGTGTTCCAGTTCGTGGGTCAATGACGCGAGGAATGCGTTGAGCAGCAGGCACACCCACCACGCCATGTGCCCGGTGATATACAGCGCCGCCGAACCCAGCATGCCCACCAGGGCAAAGGCCAGGATGCCCGCGCCCAACGCATCCTGATGCAGCAGCCAGGGGTGGCGCTGGCGCAATAACAGCCCCTCGGCCAGCACCACTTCACGGATATGCGCTGAACGCTGTTGTGCGTTCATCTGCCGGGGACTTGCAGAAGTACCGTCCATGCTTCCATCCTCTGTCTTATTGATGCGTACATCCTGCCCTATGCGATCTGGCGGGACGCTAGCCCCACACGCCAACCTGTTGACCGCAAGCGCCAATCAACATGACCGAACCGACCTCTCTCGCCAGCTGGACCCGCGCCCTGCGCAAGCAGCTCGACGCCCTGGGCCTCGACAGCGCCGCGCTGTGCGCCCAGGCCGGGCTCGACCCGCAGTTGATGGAAGATCCGAACGCGCGCTACCCGCTATCGGCCACCACGCGCCTGTGGGAACTGGCGGTACAGGCCAGCGGCGACCCGGCGATTGGCTTGCGGGTGTCGCGGTTTGTCAGCCCCACCACCTTTCACGCGCTGGGTTATGCGCTGGTGGCCAGCGGCAGCCTGCGGGAAGTGTTCGAGCGGATCGTGCGCTATCACCAGGTGGTCAGCGACGCACTGAGCCTGGAACTTAGCCGGGAGGGCGAACGTTACCGCTTTCGCCTGCAACAGCCCGCCGGTACACCCGCACCCGCGTTTGAGGCGATTGATGCGTTCGCCGCGATTTACGTGCGCACCTGCCGCAATCGCCTGGGCCGGGAGTACGCGCCGCTGGCGGTGTACCTGCGGCGGCCCGAGCCGGCTGATCCCAAGCCGTGGCACACGGTATTTCGCGCGCCGGTGTTTTTTGCCGCCGAGGAAGACCGTCTGGAATTTGCGGCCCGGGACTTTGACAGCCACCTGGACGATGCCAACCCTGAGTTGGCCGAGCACAATGAAACCGTGCTCAAGCGCACCCTGGCGCAACTGCGGCCGCTGACCTGGGAACGCAAGGTGCGTTCGGCCATTGAGGCGCAGTTGCCTGACGGTGAACCGAGTGCCGAGCGCATCGCTCAGGCGTTGCATTTGAGCTTGCGCAGCTTGCAGCGGCATCTGGCGGATGAGGGCTGCCGGTTTGATGCGCTGCTGAACGAATGCCGGGAGAACCTCGCGCTGCTGCATCTGCGGGATCCCGAGTGTTCGCTGGCGGAGATCAGTCATTTGCTGGGGTTTGCCGATACCAGCAGCTTCAACCGGGCGTTCAAGCGCTGGACCGGGATGACGCCGGGGCAGTTTCGGGATGGGTTGAGGTAGCTGGAGTTGCGGCGGCTGTGAGGGCCTCTTCGCGAGCAAGCCCGCTCCCACATTTGACCGCATTCCAATGGATGTACTCGGTCAAATGTGGGAGCGGGCTTGCTCGCGAAAGCGGTCGATCAAACACCACAAAAGCCAGTGGCAGTCAGCGCCCGCGATCCCGCCGCAACACTTTCTTCACCCGCGCCACCAACGCCCGGGCTTCAAACGGCTTGAGCAAATAATCATCCTCATGCAATTCCAGCCCACGCAGCCGGTCTTCAATCCCGTCCGGCGTGGTCAAAAACAACATCGGCGTCTCACCCTTCAACCGGATCGCCTGCTGCAGCTTCCAGGCATTCAGCCCCGGCAGCATCACATCCAGGATCACCAGGTCGTATTCGGTGCTTTCCACAAAGCGCAGGGCCGCCATGCCATTGGCCGCCACCTCCACCGTGTAGCTGGCCTCTTCAAGACTGCGGCCCATCGCCTCGGCCGCCTCTGACTCGTGTTCCACTAGCAGGACGCGCATAACACACCTCGAATAATCGTGAACGCAGGCTACCACCCTCAGGCATGCGCCGCCTCGCGCAAACGTTGCGGGTCGAGGATTTCGATCTCGCCATAGCCCAGCCGCACGATGCCCTGGCCTTGCAGGTCCTTGAGCAACGCATTGGTGGTCTGGCGCGACAGGCTCAGCATCGCGGCCAGGTCTTCCTGGGGCAGTTGCAGCACCTGCCGGGCCTGCTCGATGTCGCCATAGCCCTCGGCGATCATCAGCAGGCGGTGCGCCACCCGCACCGACGCCGGCATCAGGCTCAATTGCTCGATATTGATAAAGGTCAGGCGCAGTTTCTGGCTCATCAACAGGGCCATGTCGCGCCAGTAACGCGGAGTCTGTTCAAGAATGTGCAGCAACGCCGGCTGCGGTACCTGCAGCAACGTACACGGCCCGACGGCGCAGGCATCGTGGGTGCGGGGCAACCCGTCGAACAATGAGATTTCGCCGAACCAGTATGGCAACTCCGCCAGGCTCAACACTGCCTCCTTGCCCTGCTCGTTCACCGCGCTGATACGCAGGGAGCCCTCCAGCACCGCATACAACCCACACGGCGGATCGCCGCGCTTGAACAGGTATTGCCCCGCCGTCAGCTGCCGCAACCGGGCGCTGGCCAGCAAGCTATTCTGTAGATCAGCAGGCAGATGGCTGTACCAGTGACCGGTGGCCAGCCGTGGGTGCCATTTCTCTACATCCATGCGAACTCCGAAGATTGTCGGCCAGTTGACAGTGTGTCGTGGGCCTACAGGGCATGATCAAACATCCTACAGGAGGAACAACAATGAAAAGCCTCGTCGACCATCTCAGTCAATACGCCGCCTACCACCGCGACCCGCGCAATATCGCCAGCCACTTTATCGGCATCCCGCTGATCGTGGTGGCCGTGGCCGTGCTGCTGTCACGCCCCGAATGGACGGTGGCCGGGCTGTGGCTGTCGCCCGCGGTGGTAGTGGCGCTGCTTTCGGCATGGTTCTACCTGCGCCTGGAACTGGCGCTCGGCGTGCTGATGACGGTGCTGATGGGCCTGTCGGTGTGGGCCGGGCATGTGCTGGCGGCGCAAAGCACGCTGGTGTGCCTGAGCAGTGGCATCGGCATGTTCGTGGTGGGCTGGGTGATCCAGTTTGTGGGGCATTACTACGAGGGGCGCAAGCCGGCGTTTGTCGATGACGTGTCCGGGTTGATCGTGGGCCCGTTGTTCGTGGTGGCGGAGTTGGCGTTTCTGGTGGGGCTGCGGCATGACCTGAAGCGGCAGATTGAAGAGCGCTCAGGGCCCGTGGCCGTGCGGCACAAGAACGCCACGGCCTGAGCAACACTGGAGATCCAAATGTGGGAGCGGGCTTGCTCGCGAAAGCGGAGTGTCAGTCACCGGATGTACCGACTGAACCACCGCATTCGCGAGCAAGCCCGCTCCCACATGGGTTTTGCGGCGCTTTTAGGCTTTTTGCCAGACCTTGGGCTTGAAGAACAACGTCTCGCCCCGCGCCAAACCCGTCAGGCTGTCGTGGTCTTTCACCACTTCAGCCTCGATCAACTCGCTCTGGCCTTCGACCTTCAGGGTCACCCGGGTGGTCGCGCCAAGCGGGCGAATATCACGCACTTCAGCCGCGTGGTGGTCTTCCAGTTCATGGCGCGACAACGACACTTCATGCGGGCGGAACAGCACGTGCTTGTCTTCACCCAAATGCAGGCGGTTGGAGTCCCCGAGGAAGTGATAAACAAAATCACTGGCCGGGTTTTCGTAGACTTCGCCCGGTGAGCCAATCTGCTCGATCACGCCCTTGTTCATCACCACGATGCGGTCCGCCACTTCCATGGCTTCTTCCTGGTCGTGGGTCACGAACACCGAGGTCAGGTTGATGTCTTCGTGCAGGCGCGCCAGCCAGCGGCGCAGTTCTTTACGGACCTTGGCATCGAGGGCGCCGAAGGGTTCATCCAGCAGCAGCACTTTCGGCTCTACCGCCAGGGCGCGCGCCAGGGCGATACGCTGGCGCTGGCCGCCGGAGAGTTGTTCCGGGTAGCGATCCGACAACCAGTCAAGCTGCACCATGTTCAGCAGCTCGTGGACTTTTACGGCGATCTGGCTTTCGGTGGGGCGCTGGTTTTTCGGTTTCATCCGCAGGCCGAACGCCACGTTGTCGAACACGGTCATGTGGCGGAACAGCGCGTAGTGCTGGAACACAAAGCCGACGTTGCGATCACGCACGTCGTGGCCGGAGACGTCTTCACCATGGAACACGATGTTGCCGGCATCCGGGGTTTCGAGACCGGCGATGATCCGCAGCAGGGTGGTCTTGCCGCAGCCGGACGGGCCCAGCAACGCCACCAGCTCGCCACTCTGGATGTCCAGATTGATGCTGTTCAGGGCCTTGAAGGCGTTGAAATTCTTGCTGACATTACGGACTTCGATCGACATGACTTATTCCTCACCAGCACTTTTGCGCAGGCGGTTGATACGGTTCTCGCTCCACTGCTTGAGCAGCAGGATGAAGAGCGCCAGGATCAGCAACAGGCTCGCGACGGCAAACGCGGCGACGTGGTTGTATTCGTTGTAGAGGATCTCGACGTGCAGCGGCAAGGTGTTGGTCACGCCGCGAATGTGGCCGGACACCACCGACACCGCACCGAACTCACCCATGGCCCGCGCGGTACACAGCACCACGCCGTAGATCAGGCCCCACTTGATGTTCGGCACGGTGACATGCCAGAACATCTGCCAACCATTGGCGCCCAGCAGGCGCGCGGCCTCTTCTTCCTGGGTGCCCTGCTCCTGCATCAGCGGGATCAGCTCACGGGCCACGAACGGCACGGTGACGAAGATGGTCGCCAGCACGATGCCCGGCAAGGCGAACACGATCTGGATGTCATGGTCCTGCAGCCACGGGCCAAAGAAGCCTTGAGCGCCGAACATCAACACGTAGACCAGGCCGGCGATCACCGGCGATACCGAGAACGGCAGGTCGATCAGGGTCACCAGGATACTTTTGCCACGGAACGAGTACTTGCTCACGCACCAGGCGGCGCTGACGCCGAACACCACGTTGAGCGGTACCGAAATCACCACGGCGATCACCGTGAGTTTCAATGCCGACAGCGCGTCCGGCTCAAGGATCGCGGTGAAGAACGCACCCAGGCCATTCTTCAGGCCCTGGGACACCACGATAAACAGCGGCAGCAACAAAAACAGGAAGAACACCAGCCAGCCAAGGCTGATCAGGATGCGTCGGGACACCGCACTGCCACGACGGGCAGCGTTGGCCGAGGACGCGGCGGAAATAGACGATTGGGACATGTTCCGCGCCTCCTTATGGGTGTTCGATGCGCCGCTGCAGCAAGTTGATCAGCAGCAGCAGGACAAAGGAAACCACCAGCATCAGCACACCGATGGACGTGGCGCCGTGGTAGTCGTATTGGTCGAGCTTGACCATGATCAGCAGCGGCAGGATCTCGGTTTTCATCGGCATGTTGCCGGCGATGAAGATCACCGAACCGTACTCACCGACACCTCGTGCAAACGCCAAGGCGAAGCCGGTCAACCAGGCAGGCAGCAGCGCCGGTACCAGGATGTAGCGGAACACTTGCAGGGGCTTGGCGCCGAGACAGGCGGCGGCTTCTTCGATTTCCCGGGGGATATCGGCCAACACCGGCTGCACGGTACGCACCACGAATGGCAGCGTGACGAAGGTCAGCGCGAGAGTGATGCCCAGGGGGGTGTAGGCGATCTTGAAGCCCAGGTCGGCGGCGAACTGGCCTACCAGGCCAGTGGGCGTGTACAGCGCGGTGAGTGCAATACCGGCGACGGCGGTGGGCAGGGCGAACGGCAAGTCGATCATCGCATCGATGATCTTGCGCCCGGGGAAGGTGTAGCGCACCAGTACCCATGCCAGCAGGGTACCGATCACGCCGTTGATGATCGCGGCATACAACGCAGTGCCGAAGCTCAGTTTCAACGCCGCCAGCACACGCGGTGCGGAGATGATGTTCCAGAACTGATCCCAGGTGAGTTGAGCGGCATGTACAAACATCGCCGCAAGGGGGATGAGTACGATCAGGCTGAGGTACACCACGGTGTAGCCCAGCGTCAGCCCGAAGCCGGGTATGACGGGGGAGATACGACGCGACATAAGAGTCCTTGGTTAGCGGGTAGATACCACTGTAGGAGCGAGCTTCTGTGGGAGCTGGCTTGCCTGCGATGCCGGCACCTCGGTGTACCAGTTACACCGAGGTGATGCTATCGCGGGCAAGCCCGGCTCCCACAGAAAGCTGGCTCCTACAGTTTGATTTTGCTTACTGCGCCGAGTAGATCTGGTCGAACACGCCACCGTCATTGAAGAATTTCGGTTGGGCAGTTTTCCAGCCGCCGAAGTCTTTGTCGATAGTCACCAGGTCCAGTTTCGGGAACTGCTGGGCGTATTTGGCGGCGACTTTCTCATCGCGTGGGCGGTAGAAGTTCTTCGCCGCAATCTCCTGGCCAGCCGGGCTGTACAGGTGCTTGAGGTACTCGGTGGCGATCTCGGTATTGCCCTTTTTCTCGGCGTTCTTGTCGACCACGGCCACTGGCGGCTCGGCGAGGATCGACAGCGAAGGTACAACAATGTCGAACTTGTCGGCGCCGCCGTCTTCCTTCAGGGCCAGGAAGGCTTCGTTTTCCCAGGCCAGCAACACGTCACCCTGACCGTTGTTGACGAAGGTGATGGTCGAACCGCGCGCGCCGGTGTCGAGGATCGGCACGTGCTTGAACAGCTCTTTCACGTATTCCTGGGCCTTGGCTTCGCTGCCACCGGCTTTCAGGCCGTAGGCCCAGGCGGCTAGGAAGTTCCAGCGGGCGCCGCCGGAGGTTTTCGGGTTCGGGGTGATCACCGACACGTCTTTCTTGATCAGGTCGCCCCAATCCTTGATGCCTTTAGGGTTGCCCTTGCGCACCAGGAACACGATGGTCGAGGTGTACGGGGTGCTGGCGTCCGGCAGGCGGGTTTGCCAGTTTTCCGGCAGGGTCTTGCCCAGTTTTGCGATTTCGTCGATGTCGCCGGCCAGGGCCAGGGTCACGACGTCGGC
The DNA here is from genome assembly GCF_013386315.1 of Pseudomonas sp. P7779. NCBI lineage: Bacteria > Pseudomonadati > Pseudomonadota > Gammaproteobacteria > Pseudomonadales > Pseudomonadaceae > Pseudomonas > Pseudomonas sp. P7779. The sequence goes on from NZ_JACARZ010000128.1 coordinate 16,594, forward strand.
GCGCAGGCCGTCGATTACCGCGCGGCCCTGCTTGCCCGAACCACCGTGGGATTGCTGGATCTTGACGTTGTCACCCGGGTGCGACTGCTTCCAGAAGCTGGTGAATTCAGCGTTGTAGTCCTGGTAGAGCTCGCGGGTGGGGTCGTAAGACACGTTGAGCAGTTCGTAATCCTTGGCAACAGCGGAACCGGCAAACACGGCACTGGCCAGTGCTGCCAGGGCATAACGGCGAATCGACGACATAGAAGGCTCCTGAAATTCTTGGGTGTTGGCTTTTTTCTTATAGTTGCGGGTCTTGCAATCGAATCGCCGGAGTTGCTCAGCTCGGTTTGTTGCCCGGGTTCTGCAAACGGAATTTCTCTTTGCGTTCGATTTGTACTACCTGGGCGTTGTGCACAGTGATTTCCACCGCGCCAAACCGCAGATCGCGCAGGGCGCTCTGGATCTCGCGCAAAATGGCTGCTTCGTCCTGGCCGTCAACGCTACGTAGAGATGCGCTCATGGTCGTGCTCCTGAAATGAGAAGTGCCTCGCAGTGGCGGCACTGCTTGCGGCGTGAGGGCGATAGTAGATAAGCGCAGATATTCTTAAAAATACTATTTAAGAATGTTTATATAACCAGAAAGAATTTTCTGATGGGACGTGGGGTTGCGAGGGGTTTGGCGGGACGACCCGTGAAATAAAGCCGTGTGGAGATCCAAATGTGGGAGCGGGCTTGCTCGCGAAGGCGGTGGGTCAGTGACAGATTTGCTGACTGACACACCGCCTTAGCGAGCAAGCCCGCTCCCACATTTTGGCCCTGTTTGAAATCAGGACAGGCGGTGGTTAACGAATTGTCGGCGCCCTCGCCCAATCCAGCTCACTGGCCGGCATCGGCCGACCAAACCAGTACCCCTGGCCCAGGTCACAGCGCTGTTCCAATAGAAACCGCGCCTGCTCAACCTGCTCGATGCCCTCGGCATGCACCTGCATGCCCATGCTCTGCGCCAACGCGATCACTACCCGCACAATCGCCGCATCGTCTTCATCCCATGGCAACCCGGCGACAAAACCCTGGTCGATCTTGAGCTTCTGCACCGGCAAGCGCTTGAGCCGCAGCAGCGATGAATAACCGGTGCCAAAGTCGTCGATGGCCAGGCGCAAGCCGAGCTCACGCAGGCGATGCATTTGCTCAAGGGCGACTTCCGGGTCTTCCATCACCGCGCTTTCGGTGACTTCCAGCTCTAAAAGCGCCGGATCCAGCCCCGTGTCGTGCAGCACCTTGGCCACTTGCTCATACAGCTCACGCCGCGCAAACAGGCGGCTGGACACATTCACCGCGAGAAACGTCAGCGGTGCGCCGTCTGCCAGCCATTGGCACATCTGGCGGCAGGCCTGGTCCATGACCCAGGCGTCGATGTCGGCAATCAGCCCGGTGCGCTCGGCAATCGGGATGAATTCCCCCGGCGGCACCAGCCCGCGCTCCGGGTGCTGCCAGCGCACCAGGGCTTCGACGCCGATCATTCGGCTGTCTTGCAGGTCGTGCACTGGCTGGTAGTAAACCCGCAGCTCCTGCTGATCCAGGGCGCGGCGCAGTTCACCGGCCATTTCCACGCGGTGCTGGGCGTGGGCGGTAAGCTCTTCGGTGTACAAGGCGTAGCCTTCGCGGCCGGCGCTCTTGGCCTTGAACAACGCGGAGTCGGCGTTGCGCAGCAGTTGCTCGGCGCTCAGCGCGTCGCTGGGGAACAGGCTGATGCCGATGCTCACGCTGATAAACAGTTGATGGCCGTCGAAGATGACCGGTTCTTTCATCGCGTCGAGAATACGTTGCGCCAGGGCGGCGGCCTGGCCCACCTGTGGACAACTTTCCGCCAGCACCGCGAACTCGTCACCGCCCAGGCGCGCCAGGGTCACGCCGGGGCCGAACAGGCCTTGCAGGCGCTCGCCGACGGCCTTGAGCAACTGGTCGCCGACGTTATGGCCGAGGCTGTCGTTGATGATCTTGAAATGGTCGAGGTCGAGCAGCAGCAAGGCGCAGCCACGTTTATGGATCTGCGCGGAGGCCAGGGCCTGTTCGGCACGATCGGTGAACAGCAGGCGGTTGGGCAGGTCGGTCAGCGGGTCGTGATGGGCCAGGTGCGCCAACTCGCTCTCGGAGTGCTTGATGGCGCTGATATCGGAGAACACCGCGACGTAGTGGCTGATATGGCCCTGCTCATCACGGATCACCCGGATGGTCTGCCACTGTGGATAGATTTCGCCGCTTTTACGGCGGTTCCAGATTTCACCGCTCCATTCACCGTCACGTTCCAGCGTCTCGAACATCGCCTGGTAGAAACTGGCCGAGTGGCGCCCGGACTTGAACAGGCTCGGCTGGCGCCCCAGCACGTCTTCGCACTGGTAGCCGGTGATTTCGATAAAGGCCCGGTTGACGTGAACAATCAGCCCCTGGGCATCGGTGACCAGCACCCCTTCGCGGGTGCAATCGAACACGGCGGCGGCCTGGCGCAGGCGCTCGCGGTTTTCCTTCAGTGGCTGCTGGATCAGGTTCGCCCGGGCAAAGTGCGCGCAGAGCAGGTAGATCGCCAGGGCACTGAGGCTGACCCACAGGTAACCGCGTATCTGAAGCCAGCGGCCCAGCTCCACGGGTTCATCGATAAAGTTGATCAATACCTGATGGCTGAGCTGAATCCACACAATCGAAACCAGCAAGTACATCAGCCCGGCACGCAGGGCACCTCGGTATGAAAACAGCATATGTTCAGTAATCCTTACTAAAAAACCAGATTCGCCCTACAAAGGTTACGGATTATAGAATAAGAAACATCCAGTCACTCCTATCTGAAAGGGCGGCTGGTTTTATCTGTAGGCTTAGTGATAATGCGCAAGCTGGTTTTTTCTTTATCTGAGGGCCATACAGCCTATGTGGTACAACGGTTTTCTTGACTTGTCGGCCTGGCAACTGGTGGCAGTCACTCTGTTGATGACCCACGTGACCATTGTCGGGGTCACGGTCTATCTGCACCGCTATTCAGCCCACCGCTCCCTGGAGCTCAATGCTGGCCTGAAACACTTCTTCCGCTTCTGGCTGTGGCTCACCACGGCGCAGAACACCCGCGAGTGGACCGCTATCCACCGCAAACACCACGCCAAGTGCGAAACCGTCGACGATCCCCACAGCCCGGTGATCAAGGGCCTGTCCACCGTGCTGCGCAAAGGTGCCGAGCTGTATCGCGCCGAAGCCGAGAACCCCGAGACCCTGCGCATCTACGGCAAGAACTGCCCGGAAGACTGGATCGAGCGCAAGCTCTACACCCCGTACCCGCTGCTGGGCGTGGCGATCATGGGCGTGATCGACCTGCTGCTGTTCGGCACCATCGGCATCACCATCTGGGCCATCCAGATGATGTGGATCCCGTTCTGGGCTGCCGGCGTAATCAACGGCCTGGGTCATGCCATCGGCTACCGCAACTTCGAATGCCGCGATGCGGCCACCAACCTGATTCCCTGGGGCATCATCGTGGGTGGCGAAGAGCTGCATAACAACCACCATACCTACCCCAACTCCGCCAAGCTGTCGGTGAAGAAGTGGGAGTTCGACCTGGGCTGGGCCTGGATCAAAGTGTTCAGCTTCCTGCGCCTGGCCAAGGTGCAACGGGTCGCGCCGATCGCCCACCGGGTCGAAGGCAAGGGCAGCCTGGACATGGACACCGCGATGGCGATCCTCAACAACCGCTTCCAGATCATGGCCCAGTACCGCAAGTTGGTGATTGGCCCGCTGGTCAAGCAGGAACTGGAAAAGGTCGATCACTCGGTGCGCCACCAATTCCATCGCGCCAAGCGCCTGTTGTCGCGGGAGACCAGCCTGCTGGATGACCGCCACCACGTGCGCATCCAGAGCATGCTGGAACACAGCCAGGCCCTGAAAGTGATCTACGAGAAGCGCCTGGCGCTGCAACAGATCTGGCTGAAAACCAGCACCAACGGCCACGACATGCTGGCGGCGATCAAGGAATGGGTGCACGAGGCCGAGGCCAGCGGGATTCAATCCCTGCGGGACTTTGCCCATCAGCTGAAGACCTATTCGCTACGGCCTGCCGCGGCCTGATACGGCTGTAGCGAGCCGATTTTTTGTGGCAGGGGAGCTTCTGTGGCGAGGGAGCTTGCTCCCGCTGGAGTGCGCAGCGCTCCCAAGATTTTGGGGCCGCTACGCAGCCCAGCCGGAGCAAGCTCCCTCGCCACAACAAGCTCCCTCCCCATAGC
>NZ_JACARZ010000129.1:0-28094 GCF_013386315.1 Pseudomonas sp. P7779
AAAATAGACCAGGGCGAACACTGCCAGGGTGAGGGTGGCCATACCGGCTATATCGAGGCGATGGGCCGCCGGGTCACGGGATTCCTGCACGCTGATGTGCAGCAACACCAGAGTGAACAAGGTCAACGGCACATGCACCAGGAACACCCAGCGCCAATCCGCCACCGCCAGGATCAATGCCCCCACCATCGGCCCGAAACCCAGGCCCACCCCGGCGATCACGCCCCACACCGCAAAGGCCCGGGCCCGGGCCGCCGGCTCGCGGAACTGGTGCGAAAGGATCGCGAACTGGCAGATCATCATCGCCCCGCCTCCCACGCCCTGGACAAAACGCGCCGCGATCAGCGTGGACGCATCGTTGGCCAGCCCGCAGGCGAGCGAAGCCAGCCCGAATACCCACAGGCACAGCACCAGCATGCGTCGGCGGCCAAAACGATCGGCCAATGTGCCGGCGGCCATCAGTACGCTGGTGCAGGCCAGGGTGTAGGCGTTCATGATCCATTGGGCGTCCTGGAAGCCGGTGCCCAGTTGCTGCTCAAGGGTGGGCAGGATGACCGGCACGCTGGAAATCTCCAGCCCGAACATCAGCGCCACCAGGCACACGGCGGTGAGCGCAAGGCCGTCCCGGGCGGTACGTGGCGGGTTGATGGCGGATACAACGGCGTCGGGTGGCATGGCCTCTTCCTTTCAATGGGGGAAGGTGTCATTTTCACGGGAATCTGATTCTTTATTAGCGATACTTCTTCCTGTGATAAGGGAATATAGGGCGACAAACGACCATGGCCACTCCGCGTTTTGATGGTGTTGAACTGTTTTTGCAGATCGTCGAGAGCGGCAATCTGACGGAGGCCGCCGAACGGCTGAACCTCACGCGCTCGGCGGTGGGCAAAGGCTTGGCGCGTCTGGAAGCGCGGCTGGGGACGTCTTTATTGCAACGCTCCACCCGGCGCCAGCGTTTGACCGAAGACGGGCAGGCCTACTACGAGCACTGCCTGCGTGCACTGGCAGAGCTGGAAGCGGCTGAATCCGTGCTGGAAAGTGGCCGCCAGCAGCCACGAGGGCGGTTACGGGCGAGCCTGCCTTTGGCATTCGGCCACCACTATGCGGCGCCTGCGTTGTGGGGGCTGATGGACCGTTTTCCGCAACTGGAAATCGAGATTTCCTTCTCCGACCGATTGATCGACTTGGCGCAGGAAGGCTTCGACCTGGCGGTGCGAATTGGCGTATTGCCTGACACCGACCGCTTGAGTGCACGTCGCCTCGGCGAACAGGCGATTGCCTTGGCGGCGTCACCCGCGTACTTGCAGCGCACACCTCGGATTGACTCCATCGACGACCTGGCCGGGCACCGGGGCATTGCCTATCGCAGCAATGCCCCGCACCGCGAGCGAGTCGCCTCGCCGTTGATCCTCGATGACCTGCAGGCCGTGGCCGATGCCGCCATCGCCGGGGTCGGCCTGGCCTGGTTGCCCAGTTGGCTGATCGCCCACTACGTGTTGCGCGGGCAATTGCAGGCGGTGCTGCCGGGCCACCGCGAGCAACCGATGCCGATCCATGTCATCTGGCCCACGGCGACGCACATGCCGGCCAAGACCCGGTGCGCCATCGACGCGTTGGTGGCCGGCACACCGTCGTGCCTGGCGGGCAGTTGATCAGAACGCGATGGACGTCTGCACATACAGCGTGCGCGGCTCGCCGACGTATTTGCCCTTGTTGTTATCGTCAAACGAGCGGGTGTAGTACTGTTTGTTGAAGATGTTTTTCACACCCACCGCCACGTTCAAATCCGACAGCTGCGGGCCAAAGTCGTACGCCGCGCGGCTGCTGAACAGCATGTAGCCAGGAATGCGTCCGGTGCTGCCATCAGCACTTTCTGCTTCAGTGTTGGCGTTGTCGGCAAACTGGCTGCTCTGGTAGCTGCTGTCCACGTTCAACTTCCAGCGACCTTCGGTGTAACCCACACCCAGGGTGCCCTTGTGCTTGGAGGAGAAGGGTACGCGGTTGCCTTTGTTAGGGCCGTCTTCGCGGATGGTGGCGTCGACGTAGGCGTAGGTGGCGTACACATCAAAACCGGCGAGCGCCGGGCTCAAGCCGTCGAGGGCGTAGTTGATGCTGGACTCGATGCCCTGATGGCGGGTTTCGCCGCGGGCGATCACGGTGTCGTTGGTCTGGTTGCTGTCGTACTGGTTGTCGAAGTTGATCAGGAACGCGCCGATCTCGGCGCGCAAGGTGCCGTTGTCATAGCGTGTGCCGAGTTCCCAGGTGCGGGCTTTTTCCGGCTTCACTTCGCCACTGGTCACGCGGTTGGGCATCTGGCTGTACTGCACGCTGCCGAACGACCCTTCGGTGTTGGCGTAGAGGTTCCAGTCGTCGGTCAGGTGGTAGAGCACGTTCAGCGCCGGCAGGGCGGTGTTGTAGTCGCCTTTGTATTTGACGTTGCTGAGGTTGTTGGTCTGCTGGGACTCGATCATCTCGTAGCGGATGCCCGGGGTGATGGTCCACTTGCCGATATCTATCCGGTCGTCGACGAAGAACGCATTGGCTTCGGTGCTGCCTCGGGTGTCGCGGTCGTTGCGGCTGTCGGTGGTCGGCAGTTGCTGATTGGCGGAAATCGGCGTGCGGTAGCGCAGTTCGTGGCCGGCCTCGTTGATGTAGCGGTAGCCCACGCCGACTTCGTGGCTGGTTGGGCCGAGGTCGAAGCCTTGGGCGAAACGGGTTTCCAGGCCGCGTACCCAATACTCGCGGGGCGACAGGGAGAGGAAGTTGCCCTGGTCCAGGTAACCGCTGCGCAGGGTGGTGGTGAAGAAGCTGTTGACCGTGAATTCCCGGCGATCTTCCTGGTAGCGATAGCCCGCGTTGAACATGGTACGCCGGCCCCAGAACTGGTCGTAGGGGCGGGTGGACTGATACGGGTCGGCCTTGTAGGCCGCAGTGCTCAAACCACCGGGCATATCCGCCTTGCCTTCGTAGTACTGCGCCATGGCGTTGAAGCTGTTGGCGTCGTCCAGCTGGTATTTGCCCTTGAGGATCAGGTCGTCGATGCGGGTGTCGCTGTTCTCGCGCCAATCACCACCACGGGTGCCGGAATACAGGATCGCGCCGCCCAGGCCGTTGTCCGCCGTGCCGCCGGCCAGCAGGTTGCCGGTGGTCTTGAAGCCATCGTGGCTGGAAGACGGGCTGGTTTCGGTTTGCAGGCCGCCCTTTACCGTCGGCGCGTCGGGAATCGCGCGCGTGACGAAGTTGACGATGCCGCCGACGTTCTGCGGGCCATAACGCACTGCGCCGCCGCCGCGTACCACGTCCACGGCATCCATGTTGCCCATGCTGATGGGCGCGAACGACAACTGCGGCTGGCCATACGGCGCGAACGGCACCGGGATGCCGTCCATCAAGACCGTGGAGCGCGAGGCCAGGCGTGGGTTGAGCCCGCGAATGCCGAAGTTCAGCGCCATGTCGTGGCTGCCGGTGCCGTTGTTTTCCGGGGCGTTGACCCCGGGAATGCGGTTGAGCACGTCGCGGGCCTGGGTGGCGCCCTGGCGTTCGAATTCTTCGCGGCGGATCACGTCCCGGGCGCCCGGGTGCTCGAAGACGTTGGTTTGCGCCGCGTCCCCCAGCCAGTCGCCGACCACGTTGGAGGTGCCCAATTCGAGGGTGGCCGGAGCATTCGCCGGTTGCAGGCTGAAGGCGTTGTTGCCCTCGGCACGGGCTTGCAGGCCGGTGCCTTTGAGCAACGCATTCAAGCCTTCTTCAGCGGTGTAGTTGCCCGACAGGCCGTGGCTTTGCACGCCGGCAGTCACGTCCGAGCCAAATGAAATCAGCACGCCGGCTTCCCGGCCAAATTGATTCAGCGCCGCTTCCAGTGACGTAGGGGCGATGCGGTAGGGCTTGGCGTCGGCCGCCATTACGTAGGGAACGGTGCTGAAACTGAGGCTGGCCCCCAGCAACAAGTGGCGCAGGGTGCGGGCGAGTGGCGTCAGGCGAGTCGGTTGCTGGGGCATGAAGTGCGGTCCTGAGAAGGAAGGATCAAGGTGGCTTTCCTTCTCTGTCACGCGAGGTGCGGAAAACGGCTCACGGGGTTTGAAAATATTTCAGGCACGGGCTTCGACGGTGACCCAGTAGCGGGTAAACCGCCGGACCCTGACCGGCAGGCTGACTTGCAGCAGGTCCAGGATTCGCTCGCTGTCGTCCAGCGGGTAGCTGCCGGAAATCAGCAGGTTGGCCACCTGCGGGTCGCAATTGAGCTGGCCACGGCGATAACGGCTCAATTCGGCGAGGAAATCTTCCAGGCGCATGTGGGCCGCCACCAGCATGCCGTCGGCCCAGGCGCCGCTGCCGGCGTCGGTGGGGCGGGCGGTGTCCCAGCCTTTGCGGGTGAAATTGACCTGATGGGCTTTCTCCACCGACAACGGCAAACCGCTATAGGTGTTGGGCATCACGTCAACGTGCCCATCAAACACCGCCAGTTGTGTGTGATCGTTGAATTGCCGCACGTTCAGCCGCGCGGCCTGGGCGCTGAGCAGGCCCTGGGAAGTGATGACCCGCAGCGGGGCGTTGCCGGGTTTGGCGGTCAGCAGGATTTCGCCTTCGAGCAGGCGGATCAAGCGTTGCTGGCCATCAAAATGCACATCCACCGCACTGCCGGTGTTGAGCTGCAACTGGCTGCCATCCGCCAGCTGGAACTTGCGCCGTTGGCCGATGGGGCTGCGGTAGTCGGCACTCAACGGCGGCAATATATGTTGCTGGCGCAAACCCCAGGCCGCTGCCGACCCGGCGCCGAGTATCAGCAACAACTTCAGGGCCTGACGACGACTGTTGGATTTCGGTGCATTCAAGGCGGCATGGGCCAGGGGTGATGGCATCCCGCGCAAGCGCTGGTTCACTCGCTGGATGTGCTCCCAGGCCCGCTGATGTTCGCTGTGGGCGTCCAGCCACTGTTGCCAGGCCGCTTGTTTGCGTGGGTTGAGCGGGCCCTGCTGCATTTCCATCAGCCAGTGCACCGCTTGTTCGGCGACTTGCGTTGAGAAACTCATAGGGCGAAGTAGCAGCGCATCGCCGCTTTATTCAGATGGCGCTTGACCGTGGCGATGGAGATGCCCAGTTCCGCGCCGATTTGCGCGTAGGTCAGGCCGTCGAGCTGGGACAGCAGGAACGCGCGTTTGACCAGGGGCGCCAGGCCATCCAGCAACTGGTCCAGCTCCATCAGGGTTTGCAGGATGATTGCCCGCTCTTCCTCCGACGGCGCCACGTGTTCGGGCATTTGTGCCAGGGCGTCGATGTAGGCGCGCTCCAGGTCCTGGCGGCGGTAATGGTTGCACAGCACACGCTTGGCGATGGTGGTGAGGAAGGCGCGAGGTTCGATCAGCGTCGGTGTTTCCCGTGCGGTGAGCACGCGGATGAAGGTGTCCTGGGCCAGGTCGGCGGCGCTTTCCGGGCAGCCGAGCTTGCGTCGCAACCAGCCGGTAAGCCAGTGGTGATGGTCGTGGTACAGGACTTCGACGGTGTTGGACGGCTGCAACGCGCACACTCCGGCAGCATGGGTATGCTTTAGAGAACAAGAATTGTTCGCATTGTAGGGCGCGCAGGCGGGTTCGGCAATTGCCAGTGATGCGTTCTCTTTTGCTTATGAGAACCTTTATCATTAATATTGCGCACTGACGAACCTGGCGCCTTGTGCATGAAACGCAAAACCTCACTTCCCGTTTCCTACCGTCTTGCCGTGACGTCGCGGGTGCTGGCGGCTGTGGTCGGCGGTTACCTGCTGGCCTCGCTGGCCAGCGTGTGCATGACGCTGTGGCTGCCCACCAGCCGCGCCGATGCGGTGATCAGCGGCATGCTGAGTTCGTTTGTGTTCTACCTGTTGGCGGTCATCTGGTGCTTCGCCTGCCGCACGGCCTGGCGCGCCTGGTTTGGCGTGTTGCTGCCCAGCGCGATAATGGCCACGTTCGCCGGGTTGGCGTACTGGATGGCGCGCACATGAAAGAGGGCTTCCGCCAGGCCATGGCCTGGTTGCACACCTGGGTCGGGCTGATCTTTGGCTGGCTGCTGTTTGCGATTTTCCTGACGGGCACCCTGTCGTATTTCAAGGACGAAATTACCCACTGGATGCAGCCCGAAGTGCAGGCGCATCCCGTCGATGACGCCCGTAGCCTGGCCGCCGCCCAAACCTATCTGCAACACCAGGCGCCCAATGCCGCGCGCTGGTTTATCACCTTGCCGAGCAGCCGTGAGCCGGGCCTGTCGGTGATGTGGCAAGACAAGGTCGACCCGGGCAAACGCGGAAATTTCGTCGAAAAACTCCTCGATCCCGTCAGCGGCCAGCAGGTCCAGGCCCGGGAAAGCATGGGCGGCGAATTCTTCTATCGTTTCCACTTCCAGCTGCAAATGCCCTATCCGTGGGGGCGCTGGCTGTCGACCATCGCCGCGATGGTGATGTTCGTGGCGTTGATCACCGGGATCATCACCCACAAGAAAATCTTCAAGGACTTCTTCACCTTCCGCCCGCGCAAGGGCCAGCGGTCCTGGCTGGACGGGCACAACGCCGTGGGCGTGCTGGTGTTGCCGTTCCACTTGATGATCACCTACAGCAGCCTGGTGATTTTCATGAGCATGGTAATGCCGGCGAGCATCCTCGCTTCCTACGGCAACGATACCCGTGCGTTCTTCAACGATGTGTTTCCGGCCACCGACAATGCGCCGGCCCTCGGCCAGCCGGGGCAATTGCTGCCACTGGGCCCGATGTACGAGCAGGCGCGCGAGCAATGGGCCGGCGGGCATGTCGGACGGCTGGTGGTGAATAATCCAAGCGATGTAAACGCCTCGGTCAATGTGTTCCGCGCCGGGTCGGATCGAGTGGTGCATGACTTTGGCAGCACCGTCTCATTCAACGGCACTACCGGCGAACTGTTGCGGGTGAGCGGCGAGCAGTCGCTGCCGGCGGCGATTGGTGGCAGCTTCTACGGTTTGCACATGGGCCATTTCGCCGGCCCGGTATTGCGCTGGCTGTATTTCATCTGCGGCCTCGCGGGCACGGCAATGATCGGCACCGGGCTGGTGATGTGGCTGGGCAAGCGTCAGCTCAAGCACACCAAAACCGGTGTGCTGCCCTTTGAGCTGCGGCTGGTGGAAGTGCTGAACATCGCCAGCATGTCCGGCTTGATGATTGCCATCGCTGCATTCTTCTGGGCCAACCGCCTGTTGCCGGCCAGCTTTGCCGGGCGCTCGGACTGGGAAGTACAAGCCTTCTTTATTGCCTGGGGCTTGAGCGTCCTGCACGCGATTGTTCGCCAGGGGCGCCGCGGCTGGGTTGAGCAATTGAGTGTGGGCGCGCTGCTGTTTATCGGCGTGCCGGTGCTCAACGCGCTGACCACGACCCAGCATTTGGGTGTGTCCCTGGCCAACGGCGACTGGGCCATGGCCGGTTTTGACCTGACGTGCCTGGGCAGCGGCGTGTTCCTCGCCTGGGCTGCCTGGAAAATGCAGCACCGCCGTGTCCCTCAGCCCAAGGCCGAACGTGCCCGGCCATTGACCCTCAAGGGCGAGGTGAACTGAATGCTCCTGGCGCTATTGCTGTGTTACGCAGGGTTTACCGCGTTGTGCCTGTCCATGGACCGGCACCATGGCGAACTGCTGCACAGTAAACCTTCGCCTCGTCGGCGCCTGGGTTTGCGCGTGGGCGGCTGGCTGCTGTTGATTGTCTCGATCTGGCCGGCGGTGCTCGCGACCGGGTGGAGCCAGGGGTTGGTGGAGTGGTGCGCGGTCTTGATGCTCAGCGGGTTGTTGCTGGTGTTGCTGTTGCCGTATCGGCCAAGGCTGGCCTTGATCCTGGCGGGCCTCGGCCTGCTGGCCAGTCCGGTCGCGGCCTTCGCGACCCTTTGAGTCCACCGTTGATGATCACCACGCCTCCCGAACACCCAGAGCAGCACGCAGACGCGGCGGGCGGACGGGCGCATTTCCTGCAGGTGTTCCTGTCCCAGCGCTCGCAGATGGAAGCGCTGGTCAGCCGCCGCGTGGGCTGCCGTGCGACGGCGGCGGACCTGGTGCAGGATTTGTTCCTGCGCTTCTGGCGCCGGCCGCTGGTGCAGGTCGAGGAGCTCAGCACCTACCTGCTGCGCTGCGCCGGCAATATCGCCATCGACCACCTGCGCAGCGAAGGCGCCCGGGTGCGCAGCAGCGAAGGCTGGCTGCCGGAACAACAGGATAACCAAGGCTGCGAACCCCAGGCCGCGCTGGAGGCGGGCAATGATCTGCGTCACGTTGAAGCAGCCTTGCGCAGCCTGCCGGAACGTACCCGGCAGATTTTCCTGCTCAACCGCATCCATGGCCGCAAGTACGCGGAAATCGCCAAGGCCATGGGCCTGTCCCAAAGCGCCGTGGAAAAACATATGATGCGTGCCCTCGAAGCCTGCAAGGCCAGCCTTCGTGAACCATCGCCAAGGAAAGCCCCGTGAACGCCACTGCCCGCGTCACCCCGACGCCCGACCAGGAACAGGCCGCACTGGCCTGGTTGAGCCTGTTGCACGACCAGCCCAGCAGTGGCGACCAGGCCACGTTCAGCCGTTGGCTGCGGGCCGATCCTGCGCATGTGGAAGCCTATGCCCAGGCCCAGGTGCTGTGGGAATTGAGTGAAGTACCGGCCAGAACGTTGGCGGATGAGGATGCCCTGGCGCTGCAGGGTTACTTGAACGCGATGAATACCTCGAAACGCTCCAGCGTGCGGCGCTGGTCTGGCGCCCTGGCCATGGCCGCCTGCCTGCTGGTGATGATCTCGATGGGCGCCGGCTGGCAGCCGTCACGCTGGGTCGATGACTTCGGCGCGGATTACATCACCGCGCCGGGTGAGGTGAAGACCGTGACCCTGGCCGATCAAAGCCAGGTCACCCTGGACGCCGACAGTGCGATCGCAGTGGATTTCAAGCATGGCGAGCGCCATATCCAGCTACGCCGTGGCGCCGGTTTTTTCAGTGTGACCCACACTGGCGAATCCTTTGTGGTCGAGGCCGGCAGCGGAGAAGCACGGGTGCTCGGCACGCAGTTTGAGGTGCGCCTGCAACCGGCAGGTGCGCAGGTGACGGTGTTGTCCGGTCGGGTTGGGGTAACGCCGTCGAAGTATGCTCAGCAACAGATTCTCACGGCCGGCCAGCAAGTGGCCTACGCCGACGGTGTCGCCGATGAGCTGCACGCGGTCGACAGCGAGTCGCGCCTGGCCTGGCGCGATGGTTGGCTCAACTACTACAAGGCGCCGCTGGCCGATGTGGTGCAAGACCTCGGCCGCTACTATCCGGGGCGCATTCTGCTGCTCAACGAAGACCTCGGCGCCCGGCGTGTCAGCGGCAGTTTCCCGAGCAAGGACCCCCAGGCGGTGCTCAATGCGTTGCAGGCGGTCTTGGGGTTTGAACAACACTCGCTGCTCGGTCGGATGATCGTACTGCGCTAGATACAGAGCGCTACGCCGCAATGGCGTGGCGCTGTCATTACTTGCACCACCTTCCCTTGAAAATCCCCATGCCTTGGCACATCCGTGTGTGTGGACCTTTCATTTAACCTTCATCGCAATCGCCAAAACCTGTAACCAAATCGTTACGTGATGCACGGATGATCCTCGGATTCCTGAGCAGGTGGTCAGGAAGATTGGCGGCGCTGTTCACCCGGCCGAGATCGCCAATACCTCCCCCATAACAACAGATAGATGCATGTAAGGGATCTACTCGTGACCTACAACAAACTCTATGCCCTGCTTTTAGCATCGGGCCTGGGCGGCTTTGCGCCGCTGGTTCTGGCAGACGATTCCCAGGATGTCGGTTCGGTGCACGTCGCCGGCGAACGTACCCTGGGCACCGGCCACATGATTCAGGAAGAAAGTGCCAAGGCCCGGTCCACGGTGACCAAGGAAGCCATGGACGAAATGTCCCCGACGGCCAACGCCATCGACAAGCTCAAGTACACCCCGGGCATCAACGTTTCCAACGACGACGCCAGCGGCATGAGCGGCACCAGCTTCACCATGCGCGGCATGAACTCCGACCAGGTCGGGGTTTCCATGGACGGCGTGCCGATCAACGACTCCGGCAGCTATGGCGTGTACGCCAACCAGTTGGGCGATCCGGAAAACGTCGGCGAAGTGTTTGTCACCCAGGGCTCCTCCGAAGCGGATGGCCCACACATTGGTTCCAGCGGCGGCAATATCGGCATGGTCACAATCCGTCCGACCAAAGAGCCAGGCTTGTTCGTCAAACAATCCATCGGCTCGAACAACCTGACAAAGTCCTTCGCACGGCTCAACACCGGCGACCTGGGCGGCTTCAAGAGCTGGGTCTCGGCCTCTCACACCGAAGGCGACAAGTGGCGCGGCAAGGGCACTGTGCGCGGTGACAAGGTGGAGTGGAGCACGCTGTTCGAAGACGACAATGGCAACTCCAGCAACTTCGCCATGAAGTACAACAAGCAGGAAAACTACAACTACAACACCCTGAGCAAGGCCCAGTTCCAACAACAGGGGCGGCGCCTGGATTACTCGGAAACCCCGGTCTACAAAAACGGCTTGCTGTCGTCTTCCTACAAGCTCAACCGCAACCCTTTCGAAAGTGTCATGACCACCTTCACCCAGCGCTGGCGCCTGCGTGATGACCTGGCCCTGACAGTTGCGCCTTACTACTACTGGGGCAACGGCGGCAGTTTCAGCGGCCAGACCGCGACCAACCTGGGGCCGAAGTCCGACAAGAGTGGCAACTACGACCTGAGCAACCTCAAGTCGGCCAACTACTATCGCCCCTCGTGGACCGAAACCTGGCGCCCTGGCGTGACGGTCAAAATGAAATGGGACATCAACGAGGAGCACAGCCTGGATTACGGCTATTGGTACGAGCGCGCTCGCCAGCGCCAGACCCAGCCGTATATCGGGATCAACAGCGAAGGTGCACCGGACGACGTCTGGGGCGATTACAACAGCGGCGGCCAGGTGGTCGACAAGAACGGCAAGACTGTCCAGGGGCGTCATCAATACACCGTGACCCCGGCCCAGAAGCTGTGGGTGCAGGACAGCTGGCAAGCCACGCCAGACCTGAGTTTTGTCGGCGGGCTGGCGTACCAGTACGTCGAGCGTGACGGCGACAACCTGGGCAGCCTGTACGACAAGCCGGAAAAGCGTAACGCCCGTTACCACCAGTTCCTGCCGAACTTCAGTGCCAAGTACCAGCTCGACGAGAGCAACCAGGCGTTCTACAACGTCACTCGCAACATGCGCACCCCGCAGAACTACGTGCTGTACAACAAGGGTGACTCCCTCAACCTCAACCCCGAGCTGAGCTGGAACCAGGAGCTGGGCTGGCGCTACACCGAAGAGAAAATGGCCCTCAGCGCCACCCTGTTCTACATCACCTTCAAGGACCGTCAGCTGTCGACCACCGACTTGAACGGTGACTACGTGATGGCCAACGTCGGTGACGTGACCAACAAAGGCCTGGAGTTGGAGTGGAGCGGCCTGCTGCCGTACAACTTCAACTACTACGCGTCGTACACCTATACCAAGTCCGAGCAGCAGGACGACTTTGTCAGCAAGAACGTGTTGTTGCCGACCAAGGGCAACCAGTTGGCCAACGTGCCGGAAAACATGCTCAACCTGGTGTTTGGTTACGACGACAAGCGCTACTACGGCAACATTGCCGGCAAGTATGTCGGGGCGTTCTACGGTGATTTGACCAACAACGAGAAAATCTCCGGGCGCACCGTGTTTGATCTCAACGCCGGTATCTACCTGCCGGTGGACAAGAAGGTCTTCAAGTCGGCCGCGCTGCGCTTCTCGATGCTCAATGTGTTTGATAAGGAATACTTGAGCTCGGCGCGCACCGTGTCGTTCAACTCGGCGCCGGTGAATGGCCTGGCGGCCAGCTCGGCGTATTACAACGTGGGTGAAGAGCGTACGGCGATGGTTTCCCTGGAGGCCAATTTCTAACGCGTACGCAAACCCAATGTGGGAGCGGGCTTGCTCGCGAAAGCGGTGGATCAGTCGCCAGATGTATTGACTGAACCAGCGCATTCGCGAGCAAGCCCGCTCCCACATTTGATCTGCGGTATTTTACAGAGTGAGTTACTTCAGGGCCGCTATGATCGCTTCCGGGTTGTAGTCGCGAATCAGCGTGCCGTTCACGTCCACAAACGGAATCCCGCCGCCCCCCAACGCCTCGTACGCCTTGCGCGCCTGGGCGTCCTTCTCGATATCAAACGCCTGGTAGGGAATCCCCTTGGAATCCAGAAAGCGCCGGATCTGTTTGCAGTAGCCGCACCACTCGGTGGAATACAGCACCACGCGCGCCGCCGCGCGTGTCTGCTCGGGCACCACCTGGGAGGGGTTGAACAGCCGCTCGATCTTGCCCCAGTTCTGGAAAACCACCACCACCAGCAACACCAGCAGGACTTTCTTCAGAACCCCGCCCAGCATCAGTTGCGACGCTTGAGCTGGTCGGTCAACTGGGTCGGCAGGCCCTTGATGATCAAGGTGCCGGCGGCTTCGTCGTATTCGATCTTGTCGCCCAGCAGGTGCGCTTCAAAGCTGATGGACAAGCCTTCGGCACGCCCGGTGAAACGGCGGAACTGGTTGAGGGTGCGTTTATCCGCCGGGATTTCCGGCGACAGGCCGTAGTCCTTGTTGCGGATGTGATCGTAGAAGGCTTTTGGCCGATCTTCATCGATCAACCCGGACAGCTCTTCCAGGCCCATCGGCTCGCCGAGCTTGGCCTGGCTGCTGGCGTAGTCCACCAGGGTCTTGGTTTTCTCGCGGGCGGACTCGTCCGGCAGATCCTCGCTTTCAACGAAGTCGCTGAAGGCCTTGAGCAGGGTGCGGGTTTCGCCCGGGCCGTCGACGCCTTCCTGGCAGCCGATAAAGTCGCGGAAGTACTCCGAGACCTTCTTGCCGTTCTTGCCCTTGATAAAGGAGATGTATTGCTTGGACTGCTTGTTGTTCTGCCACTCGGACACGTTGATCCGCGCGGCGAGGTGCAGTTGGCCAAGGTCGAGGTGGCGTGACGGCGTCACGTCCAGCTGGTCGGTCACGGCCACGCCTTCACTGTGGTGCAGCAGGGCGATCGCCAGGTAATCGGTCATGCCCTGTTGATAGTGGGCAAACAGCACGTGGCCGCCGGTGGAGAGGTTGGACTCCTCCATCAGCTTCTGCAGGTGTTCCACCGCAATGCGGCTGAAGGCGGTGAAATCCTTGCCGCCGTCGAAATACTCCTTCAACCAGCCGCTGAACGGGTGCGCGCCGGACTCGGCATGGAAAAAGCCCCAGGCCTTGCCTTGTTTGGCGTTGTAGCTCTCGTTGAGGTCGGCAAGCATGTTCTCGATCGCGGCCGACTCGGCAAGCTCGGAGTCGCGGGCGTGGAGAACTGCGGGTGTGCCGTCGGGTTTTTTGTCGATCAGGTGGACGATGCAATGACGGATCGGCATGGGCTTCTCGGCTGGTTGAAGGGGAGTGGTCGGGCTCCCGGAAAAAGTCGCCAGTGTACCGCACCCGCTGGGGATGGCGCTGTTCGGAGGGCGTTTTGAGCGCCATCCGACGGGCCATATGCCTTTTTTTCACGGTTTAGAGCGATAAAGCTGACCAAATGGGTATGTTGAGGCGGATATTTCCCCGTCTCTGTGCTAGTTTTGCCCCGTCTTACGCGCAGTCTGGGCGTTAAGCGTGCATTCAGCATTTGTCAGGTCGAACCAAACCCGGTTTCAGGTATCTATAACCCCGATCTTCGTGGTTATAGCCCTTGGGTGCCAGGCCTTGATGGCAGGGCTCGATGGCTGACACTGCACTCTGCAATCCAAATGAATTTGATAGGGAAGGAACACCACAATGGCTATTACTAAAGACCAACTGATCGCTGATCTGGCTGAAGCTGTAGACGCACCGAAAACCACCGTGCGTGCTCTGCTGGACCAACTGAGCCAGATCGTTGCTGATCAGCTGGAAAACGGCGGCGAAATCACTCTGCCAGGCGTTGGCAAACTGAAAGTGACCGAGCGTCCTGCCCGTACTGGCCGTAACCCTTCGACTGGCGCAGCCATCGAAATCGCTGCCAAGAAAGTTATCAAGCTGGTTGTGGCCAAAGGCCTGACCGACGCTGTTAACAAGTAAGACGCAGCAAAAAAAACCGTGCTCCGGAGCGATCCGGGCACGGTTTTTTGCTGCCTGCGATTTATCAGTCTTTACGGGCCCAACGCTGGCGCCACACCTGTTGCTCGCTCGGGGTCTGGAAGGTCCAGGCGACGAAGCGGCTCTGCTTCTGGCCCTGGGACATCTCTACCACCTGGCTTTCCAGCACACCGGCCTTTTTCAGCGCTGTCTGAATGGCCGGCAAGTTCGACGCTTTCGACACCAGCGTGCTGAACCACAGCACCTTGTGCTGGAAATGCGCGCTTTCAGCGATCAGTTGCGTCACGAACCGCGCTTCACCGCCTTCACACCACAACTCCGCCGACTGGCCACCGAAGTTCAGCACCGGCAACTTGCGTTTCGGATCAGCCTTGCCCAGTGCGCGCCATTTACGTTCGCTGCCCTTGGTCGCTTCATCCATGGACGCGTGGAAGGGCGGGTTGCACATGGTCAGGTCAAACCGCTCGCCCGGCTCCAGCAAACCCAGCAGGATCTGCTTGGGGTTGGTTTGCTGGCGCAGCTGGATGGCCTTGTTCAGCCCGTTGGACTGCACGATCGCCTTGGCGGCGGCCACGGCGGTCGGGTCGACTTCCGAGCCGAGGAAGTTCCAGCGGTACTCGCTGTAGCCAATCAACGGATAGACGCAGTTGGCGCCCATGCCGATGTCCAGCACCTTCACCGGCGCGCCACGGGGGATCACGCCTTCGTTGACGCTCGCCAGCAGGTCGGCGAGGAAGTGCACGTAGTCGGCACGCCCCGGTACCGGTGGGCACAGGTAGTCAGCCGGGATATCCCAGTGATTGATGCCGTAGAACGCCTTGAGCAACGCCCGGTTGAACACCCGCACCGCGTCTGGGCTGGCAAAGTCGATGCTTTCCTTGCCGTACGGGTTGATGATCACGAATTGCGCCAGTTCGGGCGTGGTCTTGATCAGCGCCTGGAAGTCGTAACGGCCCTGGTGGCGGTTACGCGGGTGCAAGGTGGCCTCTTTGCGCGGAACGACGGGCTTGGCCGGCGTATTGGATTTTGGCTTCTTGCGCGGTGCTTTGGGTGTGCTGGGGGCGGTCATGGGCTGCGTCGATTCTGCGTTTGTTTCAAAAGTGGCGGGTATTGTCACACATTCCTTGGTCGAACTCGGTCAAATGTGGGAGCTGGCTTGCCTGCGATGCAGGTGACTCGGTGTATCTGCCAGACCGAGGCGATGCCATCGCAGGCAAGCCAGCTCCCACATTGATCGGGTTTCCAAAGAGAAATGGCGGTGTTTTTCCAAGCAAAAAAAAGAGACCCGAAGGTCTCTTTTTCCGCACGGGCAGCCCCTTACAGGCTGGAAATCCGCGCGTGTTGCTCCGCCAGCTTGCCCAAAGCCTGTTCAGCCTCAGCCAGTTTGGCGCGTTCTTTCTCGATCACTTCAGCCGGAGCCTTGTCGACGAACGCCGCGTTGGACAGCTTGCCGCCCACCCGCTGCACTTCGCCTTGCAGGCGCAGGATTTCCTTGTCCAGGCGCGCCAGTTCGGCACCCTTGTCGATCAGGCCGGCCATCGGCACCAGCACTTCCATCTCGCCCACCAGTGCAGTGGCGGACAGCGGTGCTTCTTCGCCAGCGGCCAATACGGTGATCGACTCCAGCTTCGCCAGCTTCTTGAGCAGCGCGTCGTTCTCGGTGAGGCGACGCAGGTCTTCGCTGCTGGCGTTCTTCACGAACACGGCCAGTGGCTTGCCCGGACCGATGTTCATCTCGGCGCGGATGTTGCGCGTACCCATCATCAGGGTCTTGAGCCACTCGATATCGCTTTCGGCCGCCTCATCAATGCGGGCTTCGTTGGCCACCGGCCAAGGTTGCAGCATGATGGTCTTGCCGTCTTTGCCCGCCAGCGGCGCGATGCGCTGCCAGATTTCTTCGGTGATGAACGGCATGAACGGATGCGCCAGGCGCAACGCCACTTCCAGTACGCGCACCAGGGTTTGACGGGTGCCGCGCTGACGTTCGATCGGCGAGTTCTCGTCCCACAGCACGGGCTTGGACAGTTCCAGGTACCAGTCGCAATACTGGTTCCAGATGAACTCGTACAGGGCCTGCGCCGCCAGGTCAAAGCGGAACTGGTCGAGTTGACGGGTCACTTCGGCTTCGGTGCGCTGCAGCTGGGAGATGATCCAGCGGTCCGCCAGGGACAGCTCGATGGTCTCGCCGTTCTGGCCGCAGTCTTCGCCTTTATCCAGTACGTAGCGCGCGGCATTCCAGATCTTGTTGCAGAAGTTGCGATAGCCTTCGACGCGGCCCATGTCGAACTTGATGTCGCGACCGGTGGACGCCAGCGAGCAGAAGGTAAAGCGCAGGGCGTCGGTGCCGTAGCTGGCGATGCCATCGGCGAACTCGTCGCGGGTCTGCTTCTCGATCTTCTTCGCCAGTTTCGGCTGCATCAGGCCCGAGGTGCGTTTCTGCACCAGGGTTTCCAGGTCGATGCCGTCGATGATGTCCAGCGGGTCCAGGACGTTGCCCTTGGACTTGGACATCTTCTGGCCCTGGCCATCACGCACCAGGCCGTGCACGTACACGGTCTTGAACGGTACCTGCGGGGTGCCGTCTTCGTTTTTCACCAAGTGCATGGTGAGCATGATCATCCGGGCAACCCAGAAGAAAATGATGTCGAAGCCGGTGACCAGCACGTCGGTGGAGTGGAATTTCTTCAGGAATTCGGTCTGTTGCGGCCAGCCGAGGGTGGAAAACGTCCACAGGCCCGAGCTGAACCAGGTGTCCAGTACGTCGTTGTCCTGTTGCAGCGCCACGTCCGCGCCAAGGTTGTGCTTGGCACGTACTTCGGCTTCGTCGCGGCCCACGTAGACCTTGCCCGACTCGTCGTACCAGGCCGGAATCCGGTGGCCCCACCACAGCTGGCGGCTGATGCACCAATCCTGGATGTCACGCATCCACGAGAAGTACATGTTTTCGTACTGTTTCGGCACGAACGCGATGCGGCCGTCTTCCACGGCAGCGATCGCCGGCTCAGCCAAAGGCTTGGTGGACACGTACCACTGGTCGGTCAGCCAGGGCTCGATGACGGTGCCGGAGCGGTCGCCTTTCGGCACCTTCAGGGCGTGGTCATCAACGCTTACCAGCAGGCCGGCAGCGTCGAAGGCTGCAACGATTTGCTTGCGCGCTTCAAAACGGTCGAGGCCGGCGTATTCAGCCGGGATCTTGCCGTCGATGCTCTCGTTCAGCGTGCCGTCGAGGTTGAACACCTGGCAGGCCGGCAGAACGGCGGCGTTTTTGTCGAAGATGTTCAGCAGCGGCAGGTTGTGGCGCTTGCCAACTTCATAGTCGTTGAAATCGTGGGCCGGGGTGATTTTCACGCAGCCGGTGCCGAATTCAGGGTCGCAGTAGTCATCCGCGATAATCGGGATGCGACGGCCAACCAGCGGCAGCTCGACGAACTTGCCGATCAGCGCCTGGTAGCGTTCGTCATTCGGGTTAACCGCGACGGCGGCATCACCAAGCATGGTTTCCGGACGGGTGGTGGCGACGATCAGGTAATCATTGCCTTCGGCGGTCTTGGCGCCGTCAGCCAGCGGGTACTTGAGGTTCCACAGGAAACCTTTTTCGTCGTGGTTTTCCACTTCAAGGTCGGAAATCGCCGTGTGCAGCTTGGTGTCCCAGTTGACCAGGCGCTTGCCGCGGTAGATCAGGCCGTCTTCATGCAGGCGCACGAAGGCTTCCTTCACGGCTTCCGACAGGCCATCGTCCATGGTGAAGCGCTCGCGGCTCCAGTCGACGGACGAGCCCAGGCGACGGATCTGACGGCTGATATTGCCGCCGGACTGATCCTTCCATTCCCAGATTTTCTCGAGGAATTTCTCGCGGCCCAGGTCGTGACGGTTCTGGCCGGTGGCTTCCAGTTGGCGTTCCACCAGCATCTGGGTGGCGATACCGGCGTGGTCTGTACCTGGTTGCCACAGGGTGTTGCGACCCTGCATGCGGCGGAAACGAATCAGGGCATCCATGATCGCATTGTTGAAGCCATGGCCCATGTGCAGGCTGCCAGTGACGTTCGGTGGCGGAATCATGATGGTGTAGGCATCGCCCGCGCCTTGCGGAGCGAAATAATTCTCGGACTCCCAGGTCTGGTACCAGGAAGTTTCAATAGCGTGCGGCTGGTAGGTCTTATCCATGCGCGGCGGGACCCTAGTTGGCATTAATTCAGGAAAGCCGACAAGTATAACGGGGGATAGGGGAGAGGGGTAGGAGCGAGCTTGCTCGCGAAAAACCTGAGGGCGGCGCGTTCATTCAGGATGTACGCGTTATCGTTCACGCCCTTCGCGAGCAAGCCCGCTCCCACAGGGGATATGTGTCAGCCTTAGTTCTGGTACTGGCTCAACAACCGTTCCATGCGCGCATCCAGCCGGCGCTTGATCTCGGTTTCGATATGCGGGGCAAAATCGTCGATCACGTCTTGCATGATCAGTTGCGCGGCGGCGCGCAGTTCGTTGTCCAGGTGCAGCAGCAGGGCGTCGGGGGCTTTTTCGGCGGCAGGTACGGCAACAGCCGCAGCCGGCGCAGCTTGTACCACGGGCGTTTCGACAGGTTCCGGCGTAACCGGCTTGCCACCCACCATATCGAACAGCAGGGGAATTTGTACGTCACCGTTGACCGAATCGGTCAGCAGCGGCGGTTGCAGGTCATCATCACCGAGCAGCTTGCGGATCGACTCAAGGTCATCCAGCAGGTGGTCAGAGTCTTTTAGCGGGTTTGGAGTGTCCATCGTGTGCTCAAAGTCGTTGTAGCCGGTGATCTTGCAGAGAATAGCCCTGTTCGCGGTAGAAACGGAAACTCTCCCGCGCGGCCTGACGAATAGCCGGGTCTTCCACCACCACTTCCGCCACGCGGGCGAAACCCTTGGCGAAGGCCGGTACTTTCAGGTCAAGGTTGACCAGCAGGTCTGTGTGATCGCCGCAGCTGTCGCCCAAACCCAGTACCACCAGGCCTTCCGGTTCTGATTCGGCGGCACCGTGGGGCACGAAGCTTTCGCCCTTGAAGCGCCACAGGCGGGCGTCGAGGTCGTCACGCTGGGCGGCATCGCTGCAATGCAGGTAGATACGGTGGCCCATGCGCCAGGCTTTTTCGGTGAGCTTGCAGGCAAAGTCCAGGCGCGCGGAAGGATCGGCGCTGGGCAATATATAGAAGTCGACTTGGGTCATTGCGGTTCCTGAGCCCCGGGCGGCTTTACAAGCGCCCGGGGATCTTCATTTTCAGGCTTTGGCGCGGTCCAGCAGGTACTGGGTCAGCAATGGAACCGGACGGCCAGTGGCGCCCTTGTCCTTGCCGCCGCTGGTCCAGGCGGTGCCGGCGATGTCCAGGTGGGCCCAGTTGAAGTTCTTGGCGAAACGCGACAGGAAGCACGCCGCAGTGATGGTGCCGGCTTTCGGGCCGCCAATGTTGGCGATGTCGGCGAACGGGCTGTCCAGCTGTTCCTGGTACTCATCGAACAGCGGCAGTTGCCAGGCGCGATCGTCTGCAGCCTGGCCGGCGCTGAGCAGTTGGCCGATCAGTTCGTCGCTGTTGCCCAGCAGGCCCGACGTGTGGGCGCCCAGGGCAACTACGCAGGCACCGGTCAGGGTGGCGATGTCGATCACGGCTTGCGGCTTGAAGCGCTCGGCGTAGGTCAGGGCGTCGCACAGCACCAGGCGGCCTTCGGCGTCGGTGTTGAGGATTTCCACGGTCTGGCCGCTGAGGGTGGTGACGATGTCGCCCGGACGGGTCGCGCCGCCGCTCGGCATGTTCTCGGCGCAGGCCAGGATGCACACCAGGTTGATCGGCAGCTTGAGTTCCAGCACGGCACGCAGGGTGCCGAACACGCTGGCGGCGCCGCCCATGTCGTACTTCATCTCGTCCATGCCCAGGCCCGGCTTGAGGCTGATGCCGCCGGTGTCGAAGGTGATGCCTTTGCCGACCAGGGCAAATGGCTTCTCGGACTTCTTGCCGCCGTTGTATTGCATCACGATCAGGCGTGGCGGCTGGTCGCTGCCCTGGCCCACGGCATAGAACGAGCCCATGCCCAGTTCCTTGATCTTCTTCTCATCCAGGACTTCGACTTTCAGGCCCTTGAATTCCTTGCCCAGCGCCTTGGCTTGCTCGCCCAGGTAGGTTGGGTGGCAGATGTTCGGTGGCAGGTTGCCCAGGTCACGGGTGAACGCCATGCCGCCGGCGATGGCCTGGGCGTGGGTCACGGCGCGTTCGACTTCAGCCTGGGCCGCCTTGATGGTCAGCAGGGTGACTTTCTTCAGGGCGCGGGGTTCGGCCTTGGTGCTCTTGAACTGGTCGAAGACGTAGCCGCCGTCCAGCAGGCTTTCGGCCAGCAGGCGGGTCTTGCCGTAGCTGTCGCGGCCCTTGACCACGACTTCGTCCAGCGCCAGGGCCGCGTCGGTGCCGCCCAGGCCCTTGAGGGTGTTGAGGATGCCGGCGATGATCTTGCGGAACGGACGGTCGCCCAGTTCGGCGTCTTTACCAACGCCCACCAGCAATACGCGGTCGGCTTTAAGGTTAGGCAGGCTTTGCAGCAGCAGGCTTTGGCCGACCTTGCCGGCCAGGTCGCCGCGCTTGAGGACTGCGCTGATGGCGCCGCCGCTCAGTTCGTCCAGTTGCTTGGCGGCAACGCCGAGCTTGCGGCCTTCGCCGACAGCGACCACGAGGGTGGCGGTTTTCAACGTTTCGGGGCTAACGCTTTTTACAACCAGTTCCATTTTCGGGTCCCTTATAAAGGTCAGTGAGCCAGGAGTCTGTACTCCGGCTTGTAAGCTTGGCGGCCTGTAGGCCGCCCGCGACAAAGGCCGCAGTTTGAACCTCGCCGCCCGAGCCTGACAACCCTTGCGGGCAGCTTTGTGCACGCGTATGAGCAAGCTCCGTGACAGGTGCGGTCAATCACAGGATAATGCGCCA
This sequence comes from Pseudomonas sp. P7779, assembly GCF_013386315.1. NCBI lineage: Bacteria > Pseudomonadati > Pseudomonadota > Gammaproteobacteria > Pseudomonadales > Pseudomonadaceae > Pseudomonas > Pseudomonas sp. P7779. The sequence continues at coordinate 21,063 of NZ_JACARZ010000129.1, forward strand.
TCTTTTTAGCCGGCCTGCAGCAATGGGTCGACTCGATATGCTTGCTTGTTTGGCCGCCTTAGCCTGACAACCCTGGAGTGTCTGGTTTGATCGTCTTCCGTTATCTATCCCGCGAAGTCCTGTTGACCCTGAGTGCCGTGAGTGCGGTATTGCTGGTCATCATCATGAGTGGTCGCTTCGTCAAATACCTCGCCCAGGCTGCCTCGGGTGCCCTGGATCCGGGTTCGCTGTTCCTGATCATGGGCTTTCGCCTGCCGGGCTTCCTGCAGTTGATCCTGCCATTGGGCCTGTTTCTCGGGATTCTGCTGGCCTACGGCCGCTTGTACCTTGAAAGCGAAATGACCGTGTTGTCGGCCACCGGCATGAGCCAGCAACGTTTGCTGGCCATGACCATGGTTCCGGCCACCGGTATCGCGCTGGTGGTGGCCTGGCTGAGCTTGAGCCTGGCACCCCAGGGCGCCATGCAGTTCCAGCTGGTGCTGAACAAACAGGACGCCATGACCGAATTCGACACCCTGGAGCCGGGCCGCTTCCAAGCGCTCAACGACGGCACCCGGGTGACCTATACCGAGCAAATGTCGGATGACCGTGCCAACCTGGGAGGGGTGTTCATCTCCCAGAAAAACCTCGGCCAGAACCAGAAAGACCGTGGTATTTCGATTCTGGTGGCCGACAAGGGGCGCCAGGAAGTGCGTCCGGATGGCAGCCGTTACCTGATCCTGGAAGATGGCTATCGCTATGACGGCAGCCCCGGTCAGGCCGATTACCGCGCAATCAAGTACGACACCTATGGCGTGATGCTGGCCCGGCCGGATGTCAGCGATGAGGTCACCGACCGCGACGCGATCCCGACCCCAGACCTGATCGGCAGCAAGGAACTGCGTTCGATCGCCGAGCTGCAATGGCGGATTTCCCTGCCGCTGCTGGTGTTCATCGTGACCTTGATGGCCGTGCCGCTGTCCCGGGTCAACCCGCGCCAGGGCCGCTTCCTCAAGCTGCTGCCGGCAATCCTGCTTTATATGGCTTACCTGACCATCCTGATTTCCGCCCGCGGCTCCCTGGAGAAGGGCAAGCTGCCGCCGGCCCTCGGGTTGTGGTGGGTCCACGGGGTCTTCCTGGCCATTGGCCTGGGGCTGCTTTATTGGGAACCGATGCGGTTGAAGATGCGGAGTCGTCGCAGCGTGAAGGAGATGGCCCGTGGTTAAGCTCGACCGCTACATTGGTAGCAGCGTCCTGGTCGCAATCCTTGCGGTATTGGGCATTATTCTGGGGCTGGCCTCGTTGTTCGCCTTCATTGATGAAGTCGGCAACGTCAGCGATACCTACACCGTTACCGACGTCCTGAGCTACGTGGCGCTGACGGCGCCCCGTCGCCTGTACGACATGATGCCGATGGCTGCGCTGATCGGCTGCCTGATCGGCCTGGGCAGCCTGGCCAGCAACAGCGAGCTGACCATCATGCGCGCGGCGGGTGTTTCCATCGGTCGCATCGTGTGGGCGGTCATGAAGCCCATGCTGTTGCTGATGGTGGTCAGCGTGCTGATCGGTGAATACGTGGCGCCTCCAGCCGAGTCCACGGCCCAGGCCAATCGTGCCCTGGCCCAGGGTTCGGGCGATGCCCAGAGCTCCAAGCATGGCCTGTGGCACCGCCAGGGTGAGGAGTTTATCCACATCAACGCCGTGCAGCCGGGTGGCTTGCTGGTGGGTGTCACCCGCTACCACTTCGACAAGGAACGTCACCTGCTGTCGTCGAGCTTCGCCAAACGTGCGCAGTACGCCGACGAAAAGTGGCAACTGAGCGATGTGACCACCACCTATTTCCGTGATATCGGCAAGGGTGCGGCATCGACCACCGAAGTGATCAATGTGCCGACGGAGCAGTGGGATATTTCCCTCAAGCCCGAATTGCTGAATACCGTGGTGATGATCCCGGAAAGCCTGCCTATCTCCGGCCTGTGGGGGTATATCCATTACCTCAAGGACCAGGGCTTGAACAACGGCCGTTACTGGCTGGCGTTTTGGGTCAAGGTGTTGCAGCCGGTGGTGACTGCTGCGCTGGTGCTGATGGCGATCTCGTTCATCTTTGGCCCGTTGCGTTCCGTGACCCTCGGCCAGCGCGTGTTTACCGGCGTACTGGTGGGTTTCACCTTCCGTATCGCCCAGGACCTGCTGGGGCCGTCCAGCCTGGTATTCGGTTTCTCGCCGCTGTTTGCGGTGCTGGTGCCGACCGCGATCTGCGCTGTGGCCGGCTTCTGGCTGTTGCGTCGGGCCGGTTGAGCCCGCGCTTATGAACAAAAAATGCCCCGTTCGAACGACCGGGGCATTTTTGTTCTTGGTCGCCATGGATGACGTCTGGTCTGCGCATCAGGTACAATTCCCGGCTATTTTTCAGCGGGCAGTCTGCCTGCAGCCTTTTTGAGTGTTGATCCGTGAGTGATTTGAGTCATATCCGCAATTTCTCCATCATCGCCCACATTGACCATGGCAAGTCGACGCTGGCCGATCGATTCATCCAGATGTGCGGCGGCCTTGCCGAGCGTGAAATGGAAGCCCAGGTGCTGGACTCCATGGACCTCGAGCGCGAGCGCGGGATCACCATCAAGGCCCACAGCGTAACCCTGTACTACACCGCCAAAGACGGTATCAAGTACCAGCTCAACTTCATTGACACCCCGGGCCATGTCGACTTCACCTATGAAGTCAGCCGTTCCCTGGCGGCCTGCGAAGGTGCGTTGCTGGTAGTGGATGCGGGCCAGGGCGTTGAAGCCCAGTCCGTGGCCAACTGCTACACCGCCATCGAGCAAGGCCTGGAGGTGATGCCGGTGCTGAACAAGATCGACCTGCCACAGGCCGATCCGGACCGCGTCAAGGAAGAGATTGAGAAGATCATCGGCATTGACGCCACCGACGCCGTCGAGTGCAGCGCCAAGACCGGCCTGGGCGTCGACGAGGTGCTCGAGCGCCTGGTCAAGACCATTCCAGCCCCCACCGGCAACTACGAAGATCCGCTGCAAGCGTTGATCATCGACTCCTGGTTCGACAACTACCTGGGCGTTGTTTCCCTGGTACGCGTACGCCACGGCCGTGTGAAGAAGGGCGACAAGATCCTGGTCAAGTCCACCGGCAAGATCCACCTGGTGGACAGCGTCGGTGTATTCAACCCGAAGCACACGGCTACCACTGATCTGAAAGCCGGCGAAGTAGGCTTCATCATCGCCGGTATCAAGGACATCCACGGTGCACCGGTAGGTGACACCCTGACCTTGAGCTCCACCCCTGACGTCGACGTGCTGCCGGGCTTCAAACGCATCCAGCCGCAGGTTTACGCCGGCCTGTTCCCGGTCAGCTCCGACGACTTCGAGGATTTCCGCGAAGCCCTGCAGAAGCTGACCCTCAACGACTCGTCGTTGCAGTACACCCCGGAAAGCTCCGACGCCCTGGGCTTCGGCTTCCGCTGCGGGTTCCTGGGCATGCTGCACATGGAAATCATCCAGGAGCGCCTCGAGCGCGAATACGACCTGGACCTGATCACCACCGCGCCGACGGTTATTTTTGAACTGGCGCTGAAAACCGGTGAAACGATTTACGTCGACAACCCGTCCAAGCTTCCGGATCTGTCTTCCATCGAAGACATGCGCGAACCGATCGTGCGGGCCAATATTCTTGTGCCGCAAGAGCATCTGGGCAACGTCATTACCCTGTGTATCGAAAAGCGTGGCGTACAGCACGACATGCTGTTCCTCGGTACCCAGGTGCAAGTGACCTACGATTTGCCGATGAACGAAGTGGTCCTGGACTTCTTCGACCGTCTCAAATCCACCAGCCGCGGCTATGCTTCGCTGGATTACCATTTTGACCGTTACCAATCAGCTAATCTGGTGAAGCTGGATGTACTGATCAACGGCGACAAGGTGGATGCCCTGGCGCTGATCGTGCACAAGGACAACGCGCACTACAAAGGTCGCCAGTTGACCGAAAAGATGAAAGAACTGATTCCGCGCCAGATGTTCGACGTCGCGATCCAGGCCGCCATTGGCGGGCAGATCATTGCACGGACTTCCGTCAAGGCACTCAGAAAGAACGTACTGGCCAAATGCTATGGCGGCGACGTCAGCCGTAAGCGCAAGCTGCTCGAGAAGCAAAAGGCCGGTAAAAAACGCATGAAGCAAGTGGGTAACGTGGAAATTCCACAAGAAGCCTTCCTTGCGGTGCTCAGGTTGGATAGTTAGGTCCTATGTCACTAAATTTCCCGCTGTTGCTGGTCATCGCCGTTGCCGTTTGCGGTCTATTGGCGTTGCTCGATCTGGTGTTCTTCGCCCCGCGTCGCCGGGCAGCCATCGCGTCCTATCAGGGCAGCGTCAGCCAGCCCGATGTGGCGGTGATCGAGAAACTGAACAAAGAGCCGATGCTGGTTGAATACGGCAAGTCGTTCTTCCCGGTGTTGTTCATCGTGCTGGTGCTGCGTTCGTTCCTGGTGGAACCGTTTCAGATCCCTTCGGGCTCGATGAAACCTACCCTGGACGTGGGCGACTTCATCCTGGTGAACAAGTTTTCCTACGGGATCCGCTTGCCGGTGATCGACAAGAAAGTGATCGAGATCGGTGACCCGCAGCGCGGCGATGTGATGGTGTTTCGCTACCCAAGCGACCCGAACGTCAACTACATCAAGCGTGTAGTGGGCCTGCCGGGCGACGTGATTCGCTACACCAGTGACAAGCGCCTGTTCGTCAACGGCGAGTCGGTGGCAGAAAAACTGATCGGTTCCGAGCCGAACACCCTGGGCAGCGCCGAGCTGTACCAGGAAAAACTCGGGGCGGTAGAGCACGAAATCCGCAAGGAGATGAGCCGCTACCGTTCGCCGCCTGACAACCAGTGGACAGTGCCTGCCGGGCACTACTTCATGATGGGCGACAACCGCGACAACTCCAACGACAGCCGCTACTGGGATGACCCGAATATTCCCAAGGACCTGCTGGGCATGGTCCCCGACCAGAATATCGTCGGCAAGGCCTTCGCGGTCTGGATGAGTTGGCCGGAACCCAAGCTCAGCCACCTGCCGAACTTCTCGCGGGTCGGGCTGATCAAGTAATCCATGCGGCGCTGTGAACACAGCGCCGAATGCTTTTCTGGGGCTTGGACAAAACCAGGCTCCATGCAGCAACCACCAGGATTTGAATTTGAACACAGCGTTAATCGTCGCAGGCCACCGGTGCCTCGAACTGAATGTGGGTAAACCGTGAGCGTTTCTCTAAGCCGTCTCGAGCGCCAGCTCGGCTACACCTTCAAGGATCAGGAATTGATGATCCTTGCCCTCACACACCGCAGTTTTGCCGGGCGTAACAACGAGCGCCTGGAATTCCTCGGTGATGCCATCCTCAATTTCGTCGCCGGCGAAGCCCTGTTCAATCGCTTCCCGCTGGCCCGCGAAGGCCAGTTGTCGCGCTTGCGTGCGCGCCTGGTGAAAGGCGAGACCCTGGCTGTACTGGCCCGTGGTTTCGACCTGGGTGATTACCTGCGCCTGGGCTCCGGCGAGCTTAAGAGCGGCGGTTTCCGTCGCGAGTCGATCCTGGCCGACGCCCTTGAGGCACTGATCGGCGCGATCTACCTCGACGCGGGCATGGAAGCGGCCAAGGAGCGCGTCGTCGCCTGGCTGTCGACCGAAATCGAAAGCCTGACGCTGGTAGACACCAACAAAGATCCAAAGACCCGCCTGCAGGAATTCCTGCAGTCCCGTGGTTGCGACCTGCCGCGTTACGAAGTGGTGGATATCCAGGGTGAGCCGCATTGCCGAGTGTTCTTCGTCGAATGCGAAATCACCTTACTGAATGAAAAAAGCCGAGGTCAGGGTGTGAGCCGTCGTATTGCCGAACAGGTAGCGGCCGCTGCAGCACTGATTGCCCTGGGCGTGGAGAATGGCCATGACTGATTCAACCGCAACTCGCTGTGGCTATGTTGCCATCGTCGGCCGTCCGAACGTGGGCAAGTCCACGTTGCTGAACCACATCCTGGGACAGAAGCTGGCGATCACCTCGCGCAAGCCCCAGACCACCCGCCACAACATGCTGGGCATCAAGACCGAAGGCGCCGTACAGGCTGTCTACGTTGATACCCCGGGCATGCACAAAGGCGGCGAAAAGGCCCTCAACCGCTACATGAACAAAACCGCTTCGGCCGCGTTGAAAGACGTCGACGTGGTGATCTTCGTGGTCGACCGCACCAAGTGGACCGACGAAGACCAGATGGTTCTGGAGCGCGTGCAGTACGTCACCGGCCCGTTGATCGTCGCGTTGAACAAGACTGACCGCATCGAAGACAAGGCCGAGCTGATGCCGCACCTGAGCTGGCTGCAGGAACAACTGCCGAACGCCCAGATCATGCCGATCTCGGCCCAGCACGGGCACAACCTCGAAGCCCTGGAACGTGTGATTGCTGGCTACCTGCCGGAGAACGAACACTTCTTCCCGGAAGACCAGATCACCGACCGCAGCAGCCGTTTCCTCGCCGCCGAACTGGTACGCGAGAAAATCATGCGCCAGATGGGTGCCGAGCTGCCGTACCAGATCACCGTCGAAATCGAAGAGTTCAAGCAGCAGGGCAAGACCCTGCATATCCATGCGCTGATCCTCGTCGAGCGTGACGGCCAGAAGAAAATCATCATTGGCGACAAGGGCGAGCGCATCAAGCGCATCGGCACCGAAGCGCGCAAGGACATGGAATTGCTGTTTGATTCGAAGATCATGCTCAACCTGTGGGTGAAGGTTAAGGGTGGTTGGTCCGATGATGAGCGCGCGTTGCGTTCGTTGGGTTACGGCGACCTGTAACAGGTCTCCGGAACACCGCAGGACAAATGTGGGAGCGGGCTTGCTCGCGAATGCAGGGTGTCAGTCACCAGATGCCTGACACACCGCATTCGCGAGCAAGCCCGCTCCCACATTTGGACAGTGTTGCGTTCAGTTAGAAGGTGTAGTCCGCCGTCACGAAGAACGAGCGCGGCTCGCCCAGGATCCATTGCTGGCCGTCGTTGTATTGGCT